>PAFA01000038.1 GCA_002700845.1 Phycisphaerae bacterium
CCAAGCCGCAGCCAGAGCCTGCCGCGGCACCCGCACCAGTTGCGGCAGCACCTGCGGTATCCGCCTCGGGCGGTGGTATGCGGATCAGTCCCGTTGCTCGCCGGATGGCCGAAGCGGCAGGAATCGCACTCAGCACAATCGTGGGCACCGGCCCTTCTGGTCGCATCATCAAACGTGATGTTGAGGCAGCATTGGCAGCTGGTGCAGAAACCGCAGCGAGTATTCCGCCGGTAGCCAACGTTCCTGCGGTCGCCACGCCGACGATTGTCCAGCCGGTATCCCCTGCAAGCTCGAAGGCAATTACGCCGATCGAGTCGATGGCTGGCCACGGTTCTCCCATGGCCAGTCGCCGTGTGCCGTTGTCCAACATGCGTCAGGTCATTGCCCGTCGTTTGGTGGAATCGAAGACCACCATTCCGCACTATCAAGTATCCATGTCCTTCGATATGGATCCGCTTATGACCATGCGGAAGGATCTCAACGAGAAATTGGCCGGCGGCGATGTCAAGCTTTCGGTGAACGACTTCTTGGTTCGAGCTGCAGCACTTGCGATGCACCAACATCCAGATTTCAACGCGTCGTTCGACGGAGATGCCATCGTGCAACACGGTGCGGTTAACGTTGGCATTGCCATTTCATTGCCCGAAGAAAAGGGTGGTGGCTTGGTCGTTGGTGTCATCCGTGATGCCGACCGCAAAAGTTTGCGTGTGATTTCTGCGGAGTCGAAAGCACTCGCAGAGAAAGCTCGAACTCGGGGACTGGCTCCAGAGGATATGGAAGGCGCGACCTTCACCATCTCTAACTTGGGCATGTTTGGCGTGGATCACTTCACCGCGATCATCAACCCACCCAACAGCGCTATTCTCGCGGTCGGCGGTGCCATCAAGCAGCCCGTGGTACGGGGTGATGCCATTGAAGTTGGTCATCGCATGACCGCCACATTGTCGAACGACCACCGTGTGATTGATGGTGCGATGGCGGCCCGTTGGTTGCAGACCGTTCGCGAGTCGATCGAGCACCCGACACTTCTGTTGGTCTGATCTCGAAAAGAATCCGTATTGATGAAGGCTGCTTACCGCAGGCCGGAAAGTTTGCGCACGTTGCGAACAAAGCCTCGGGCGGTATTCGCCCGAACGACCATTCCCAAGAAGTACCAAAGTCCGGCGCCAAAAACAGCGGCAACAGCAGTAGAAATACGCGCTGTTTCCTCAACTTTGACTGGCGTATTCAACATACGAGAGCTCATGGTCCCAATCAGATCTAGCGGTGCAACCGCGCGGGCGACTTCAGCGCCTGGGCCCAGATTCGCAACGCCCTCGCCGATTCCATGCATAGGGAGCAGGCCAAACAGGAGTACAGCAATCGTCATGACGGTGGCGCGAACGGTGCTTCGACAGGTTACGGATTGGTGTAATCCAACGGACAAGATGAAACTGCAGAATGCGGGAACGACAAGAAACAACAGGACCGGCAATTCCCCGGACATTGATGCGCGGCTAAGACATGGCCCAAGGGCAAACATGCCTGGCGTCAGCAACAGTGGCAATCGTGCTTCAAGAAGTGAGCTTCCTTTTCCATTGAGATATGTCTTTGGTTGCAGTGGCGTCGAAAGTAGCAAGTCAAGAGTGCCTTGCTCGCGTTCCACGGTGACGGCGCTGGAGGCTTCCAAAACGCAGGCAATCATGGCGATCGCACTGGACAGCATTACTCCAGTTTGCACCACCCCGAGCAGAGTGGTCAACGCCATGTTGTCCTGGATGCTGGGGAGAGCCAAGATGCACCCCATCAAGAGCGCAAGCACTGTGGGCCACCATCGAAGCCAAGCTCGAATTCCTGAAGGTAATCGGAGGCGCTCTCGCCATCGAATGGGGTTGCCATCGTCTGCTTCTACGGGCGTGCGTGAAAAAGTTCTTCCGGCTGGTCTGGGATCTCCCAGCGCGGCTCGCAGTACCGCTGCGATCAACAAGCATCCCGTGATGACCAAAGATCCGATGATGTGGGTCATCACCTGACGGGTCGCACCAACGCTTCCCGCCAGCATGGCTTCCAGCGAAAGCAGAGGAGAAAAGGGCGTAAGTACGCTGAGCTCAGTTCGTTGAAAACCCATGAGGCTGTGCGCGATCTCGGTCAAGATCAGCCAAGCGGCAAGACCAGAAAAGAAAAGAAACAGGACTCGGCGTCCACCTCGTCGTGAAGCGGCCAACAAGACGGCGGCGGCACTCACCAGAACGATGGTGGCCATGCCCAGGCTCGCCCCCAACACCACTGTTGGTAGAGGAATCCCGCCAAAGGTGCCCAACGACAGCAGGATGGGTACTCCAGAAAGCAGTAGGGTCATCGCCAAGAACACACGTCCAAACCACTGCCCAAACACAATGGACCGCGGGCGGGTTGGGGTGGTAAGGGACACCTCCCAAGTCTTGGGATCAGACTCTCGGGTTATTGCTCCGGCAATGAAGGTTGGCATCAGAACGAAGCTGGACAAGATTTGCAGCCTCACCAATGAAGCAATCCAGTTCGCGCTGGTTGCCGCAAGTTCACGGGTGGAGCCACCGGAAAATTGTCCGTCGGTGAGCAGAAAGAGAGTCACCACGCACAAAAGCATGAGTGCCGAGGATCGAGCCCAGGTGGGACCGCGACGCCGTCCGGCGGTTTCGATGATTCTCATCGCCACTGGGTTGCGGAGCCAACGAGGGAGTTTGAGCGGACGCACAGGGCCATTCTATTCGCTGAACCGAGATGCTCGGTTTGCGGGGCATGTGGATAGAATGAACCCGTCCCAAGCGTCGCACGCACGATTTGGGGTCAATATTTGCTGTTTCACGGCATTGATCGCTCATGAGATATGGGGGAACCCGTCATTTTGAGCCTTAAGAAGTCGCGAATGTTCGGCGTGTGCTTTGTGTTGGAGGTATTCCGTGGCCGAATTTGAAGGCATTTCCGTACTGCTTGGTGGGGTTGTCGGCGCTGGATTTGGCGGAGGTATCGCCTGGATGGTGCTCCGATCGGGCGCGATCGGAACCCGAAGAGAAGCCGAGCGCGCTGCTTCAGCACTCCTTGAAAAGGCTGAGGCGAAAGCTGGTGAAAGAGCCAAAGATCTGGAACTGGATGCCGAACGGAAGATCTCGAGGCGTCGAGAATCATTTGATGCTGACCTAGAGCGACAACAGCAAGACCTCCGGGAGTCTGAAAGTCGACTTGACCGCCGATCCGCCAAGCTGGACGACCGGACCGAAAAGATCTCCAATCAAGAAGAGCAAGCTCAAGAACTGCTGGCCAAAAGAGAGTCTGCGATCCAAGAGGTCCATGCCGCACGTGATCAATTGTCCCAGACCCGAGATGATTTCCGAGTTCGATTAGAAGGTGTGGCTGGACTCAGTGAGGACGAAGCTCGAGAGCAATTCTTTGAAGAGGTTCGTGAAGCGTACCGCCTTGAAGCTCTTGAAGTTGGTCGCGACTTGCTTGAGGCAGCCGAAGAAGAAGCCAAGGATAAGGCCCGCGAGATCACCCTCATGGCCATCCAGCGTTGTGCCGCCGAGCATGTTGCAGAATCTACGGTTCGATCCGTCAAGATCCCTTCGGATGATATGAAGGGACGCATCATTGGTCGCGAGGGACGCAACATCCGTGCGATTGAATTGGCGACCGGAGTGGATGTTCTTATTGATGATTCTCCCGGGGTCATAGCAGTGTCATGCTTTGATCCAGTTCGACGAGCAGTGGCGGCGGAAACCCTGTCGAGAATGGTCGCCGACGGCCGGGTTAACCCAACCAAGGTTGATGAGTATGTCGCCAAGGCGCAAGCCGATATCGACAACACCATTCGCAAGAAGGGCCAAGATGCAGTGATCGAGACTGGTATTAAGGGGCTCTCCAAAAAGGTCGTTCAGATGATGGGGCGTTTGCACTTCAGGACGTCCTATGGGCAAAACGTTCTCCGCCACTCCATCGAAGTCGCCTTCCTGTCCCAAATGATTGCCGAACAACTTGGATTTGATGGCACGATCGCCCGCCGGGCAGGCTTTCTTCATGACATTGGAAAAGCCATGGACCACGAAGTCGAGGGGGGGCACCCTGCGATCGGCATGGATTTTGCCAAGCGCAATGGAGAGAGTTCCGAGTATGTGCTGAATGCCATCGGTGGCCACCACGGCGACATCGAAATCATGTCGCCGTACACTCCGATCGTAATGGCGGCTGATGCCCTTTCTGGCGCCAGGCCAGGTGCTCGCCGAGAGTCGATGGATGCATACATCAAGCGACTGGAAGAGTTGGAGTCGATTGCTCGAAATCAGCCTGGTGTTCGGGAAGCTCATGCGTTCCAAGCGGGTCGTGAAGTTCGGGTCGTTTTGCAAGCTGAAGATACGACTGACGCCCAAGCTTGGGAAGCCAGCCGAGCGATTGCCAAAGAGGTTGAGGATCGCTTGACTTTCCCCGGCGAGATCAAAGTCACTGTGGTCCGGGAAGTCAAAGCCGAGACCCTTGCCCGTTAACATGAATTTCCTTCAGGAGAACCACCATGCCCACCAAGGCCACTGATTTGAAACGCGGTAATGCTCTGATCTGGGAAGGTCAATTGCACATTGTTATCGGCACCGAGCACACGAAGCCGGGCAAAGGTCCGGCGTACGTGCAGGCCAAGATGAAGAATGTGGCAACCGGCACCATCAAGATCAATCGCATCAACTCTTCTGACAAGGTCGAGGATGTCAGCATTGATAAGCGAAAGATGGAGTTCCTTTACACCTCAGGCCCTAATGGCCCATGGGTGTTCATGGACCAAGAGACCTACGAGCAAACGGAGTTGGATGAAGATTTGGTTGGAGACTCCGCCAAGTTTCTCAAAGAGAACACCGTCTGTGAAGTTCAGGTGTACGACGAAAAGCCTTTGGGGCTTGAGTTGCCGGCGGCCATCGATTTGGAGATCACCGAAACCACCCCTCAACCCAAGGGAGCGACGGTGACCAATCAACTCAAAGAAGCAATTGTCGAGACCGGGGCCCGTGTGCGAGTGCCGTCGTTCATTGAACAAGGCACAGTGGTTCGCATCAATACGGAATCCGGGGAGTATCTCGGCAAGGCTTGAGTTGCAGTCCCTTCGAGAAATTCGAGAACTCTTGGCCGCGCGTGGTCTCACGCCTCGTCATCGGTTTGGACAAAACTTTCTGCATGATCACGGCAAGATTCGTGAGCTGGTTGACGCGGCGGATCTTCAGCCTGGGCAAACCGTTCTTGAGGTTGGTCCAGGAACTGGAGCACTGACGGACTGCTTACTCGAGCGTGAAGTTCGTGTTGTCGCCGTGGAGATCGATCGAGATTTGGCCAGCCTGATTCGAGACCGGTTTGGTGATCGCGTCACGTTGGTGGAGGGGGACTGCTTGGCCAAGGGCCGACGTCTCTCTTCAGAAGTGGTGGCTGCTTTGGAAGGCTCGGCGTTCAAGTTGGTGGCCAACCTGCCTTACCAAGCGGCCAGCCCATTGATGGCTTCTCTTTTGATGCATCATCCGGAGTGTCTTGGTCAATGGGTGACCATTCAGAAGGAAGTGGTTGATCGTTTGGTGGCAGAGCCGGGTACCAAAGCTTGGGGGCCACTCACGGCGATTGTTCGCGCGTTTGCATCGGCTCGCCGCATCACGACCTTGCCACCGGGTTGCTTTTGGCCGGCTCCGAAGGTGACCAGCGCCATGGCAGAGTTGCTCCCGGTTGCTTCTGAACACCGTCCCGAGGACCCCGATGGGTTTGCCAGATTTGTGACCCGATTGCTTTCAAAGCGGCGCAAGCAAATCGGCGGCGTTTTGGGTCAAGACATCGTGACTTCTCTTGGCATTGATGCCACCATGCGGGCCGAGACATTGGGCGCTTCTAAGTTGATCGATATCCGAGATCAACTGCCGTCCGGCCATCCGCTCCTCCAGGAACAGACATGAAAAACGGCCGATCCAAAGATCGGCCGTTTCAGAGTCTTAAGAAATTCTTCTGAGTTCAGGTGCGGCCGCGGCGGCCAAACCCTGCCAAACCAAGAAGTGCCAAGGCACCCGGTGCTGGGGTGGTCCCCAACTGCTCTACGGTGATGCCAGAGAAGAGTTGGTTGGCTCATTGTCCCATGAGCCGCAGCGAACCACCCAAAATCAGTTCGTCCCGGAATTGGTCCCGCCCAAAGCGGAGAGACGCGGTGGCTTCGGGGAATGTTCGGCTGAAAAGCACGCTCCAAGCCCGAAAACCGCCTTCATCGAGGTTCCAGCGGGGCCTGAAGGCTGCAGCCCACAAGTCGTTCACGCCAGTTTCAAAGGTGAAGTCCAAAAACGCCGTTTGATCGGTGCGGAGCTTCCGGTATTCCGCGGCCGTTCTGAGGGTTGCTGTTGGTCGCCATGAGACGCCGGCCGAAACATGAGAGCCCTTGCCGTCCAAATCCCAGATGCCTTCACCGCCGATTGAGAGGGAAGTTCCCGGATTCCAGAACGCTCGAATTTCCGCGTGATCTCGACGGATGCCGTACTCCGGTCGAAGGGGGTCGTATCGAGGGGGCTGGGTCGGATCAAAAGCAGTCTCGTTCTCATGGAGGACCAAGGCCGTTCGAAATTCGACCAAGTCATGATTTCGTCGATCGCCCAGAGGGCCTCGCTTGGTCTGCAGCCTTTGATCTAGGCTCAGCCGGAGCAAGCTGGCCTCTGATCGTTGTTCGACCAGTGGGTCCCAGGCTGCGGCTTCGTTGAGGGAGTCTCCGGAGACCTCGACACGTGTCAATGTGAGAGATGGCTCCACCAGCCAACGCAAACGCGAAAGTCCAAGCTCCGGACGTTCAACATCTTCAAAGATTCGTTCCAGGGTGCTGGTCACTTCAATGCCACCCCCAAGAAGACCCTGTGGATCATTGACACCATCAATACCGTCCCACCAGGCGGCACCGCCAAAGACGAAGGGCACCACTCGGATCGGCCCAATCGATCTGGCAAACCGGAATTCATGTCGGGTATGAGCTCGTGTCACGTAGCCATTGCCAAGACCTTGGTCTTGCAGCCATGCATCGAAGCTGTACAGGGGGTCCCCATCAATCAAGGCCCCGCGTAATCCACGCGTTGCCGGACTTTCAGGATCCAGTCTCCACCGCAATTGCCCCAGCCCAGAACTCGCGTTGTAAAGCACGCCAGGCGCGACGGGGCGGCCTGCGACTTGGTGCCGGAACTCTGGAAGTCGATCGGTGGTCGCACCAATGGAAGCCAATTCCCACCCGGTGCCCACCCGACCGTCAAGATTACCCGAGGCTTCGATCTCAATCGTGGAATCATCTGACGAGCGACTTGCGAGCACTCCGGAATTGGTGGTTGGGCCGCTTTCAAACCGTTTGCGTTCCCATGAACTCATCCAGGTTGGATCTGAGGTGGCGTAGGCTCGGGTTTCGATGTTCCAGCCATCTCGGAGGTCACGTCTTCGAAATTGCAAAGACCCTCGAAGGTTCTGTTGGGGTTGAATTTTGACTCCAGCGCTGGTCCGGTCGGTCCCATTGTCGTACTGCAGTTGCAGAGCCAGGTCGGTCGATTCTGTGCGGGCGTCCATGGTGATGCCGGGGCCACGGCCTTCGGCAAATCGGGTGCCAATTTCACCACTTCCAAGATCATCTGGGAGGTTCCAATCCACATTTGGTACGACGTTGCCCGAGAGATTCTGGATGCCAAGCCCTCGGAGTGGTTGTCGATCCAAGCGGCCAGAGGCATTGAACGTTGCGCCCAGATCTCGGCCTCCCACTCGAAGCCGAGCTCGATCGGTGGAAAATTGGAGGTTCCCATCCTGTGCGTTGACTTCCAACCGGTCCGAGGCGATGGCAAGGTGGCCATCACGCCAAGTGGAAACCGCGATTTGGCCGTTCTCCAGCCGCCAGCCGCCTTCTGCGGTTCGGCGGACTTCTTCGGCGACCAGTGTGAGTGGCCGACCCGAGTCGTCTTGCATTCGAATCACTGGGTCGGGGACAACCGCTTCACCCGTTTGGAAATTCCACCAAAGCCGGTCTGCGTGGAGATCAGCTTGATTGCCCAGTCCCCGAATGCGGACCAGTCCCTCGAGATATGCACTTTCAAGCATGCTGGCGTCTGCACGTCCTTCACGAATGGCATCAGCCAAGTCCGGCGTTCCAAAAAGCACCGCCCGCCGTGCCGTCAGGTTCAATCGGCTCCCAGTGGGGCCACGATTGGCAGGCACTTCCAGGTCAAGTCCACGGCTGATGATGATCTCACTGCGTTCTGGCTCTCGATTGAATTCCAGAGTGCCTGCGAACAAGCGAACATCACCAACCGGTTGCACCAAGGGCAAAGCGCTGGTGCCCCCCGGTCCAGCGGCAGTGGGTGCGGGCAGTTCTTCAGGACGATCTTCGATACCAATTTGTGGCTGCTGGGCTCCGGCGGTGCCACCGGCAATCTCAGCCAGTCGCCGAGCGAGTGCACGTTCGGCGACGGCCAATCGAGGCTCTTCTTTGGAGGTCTCCACCAACAGGCCAGTATCCAGCGTGACTTCACCAGTGGTCGTGGCTGTCACCAAGACCGATCCGTCTCGAAGGACCACTGAAGAAGTTCGTGCGGGTTGGTCCAGCTTTTCGAACCATGCCGCCAGTTGGGTAACGGTGCCAACCCCTGTTTCAACGCGGTTGATCCAAACATGAACCCAGTTGCCACGAAGTTTGATGTCACCAATGGTGATTTTGACCCGACCTTCAAGGGTGAGTCGGCGGGTGTCGTCAATCAAACTGCCCGAAGCTCGGTCTGACTCCAGCAGCACCATTCGTTCCGCAGGGACCACCGGAAGAATCCAGCCACCCAACGACTTGCCATCAACGGTCTGGGCCGAAGTGGTCGGCGAAAGCACCACCAGCAGGGCGGTCAGTACTGTGAAAAACCTCAAGCGAGACACGCTGCCAATAGTACTTCGAGGGCGCGGTGAGCGTTGGGTCGTACACTCTGGGTATGCCACGTGGCGAAGGTGAATCTGATGGTGGGAACCGCCTGATCCGGTTGTTGCGGTTGATGCGGATGATCGAAGCGCGTCCAGGGCTTGGGTCTACAGAATTGGCCGCCGAACTTGAGGTGTCGGAACGAACTGTTTTTCGTGACATTGATGCCATGCGTGTGGCGGGGGTTCCCGTCAAAGCGCGGCGTCAATTGGGTGGATATGTGATTGAAGGGGAAGTGTTGTCTTCGGCCCGTGGTCTTGAGGCCGATGAATTGGCCGCTCTTCGTGTGTTGGTGGAAGAAGTTGCCGGCAAAGGTCAGGTCCCTTATTTGGATGCCGCCGATCGAGCGGTGCGCCGTTTGGCTGAGCAGTCCAGTGATGCGGCCCGTGAGATCGCGGAGCGTTTGCGAGATCGGATTACGGTTCGATTGGCGCCAAGCGCGGATGATCCAGAAGCTGCTGCTCCGGTCTTTCATGCCTTGCAGCAGGCCGTGCTGGACAACACCCGTGTTGCCTGCCGGTACGAAAGTGCAAGGTTGGGCGGGCAGGAATCCAATTTCGAATTTTCTCCTTGGCACCTCTTGGCCGCCGAGCGGGGCTGGTACGTCTTGGGCTGGCGATCGGACCGGGAGTCGGTTCGTTGTTTAAAGGTCTCGCGGTTCATCAGCGCAAACGCGACCGGCGATCCGGCACACCGAGCCACGGATTTTGATCTGGATGCGTGGCTGGCGGGTGCATGGTCCATGGTGCCCTCCCCAACGAAGCATGATGTCTCATTGCTCGTGGATCCTGAGTTCGTGTCCACCATTTGTGAGATTCGATGGCACCATTCTCAGGAGTCTCATCCGTTGCCTGATGGACGGTGGCGTTTGACATTTCATGTCGCAGGATTGGACGAGATCAAGTGGTGGATTTTGGGACGCGGCCCGGCCGTCGTGGTGGAGTCCCCTCCGGAGTTGGCCACCGAAGTCGCGTTGTTGGCGCGAAGAACGGCGGCACGGTACGACAGTTGAGCGGTTCCAGCGTCACGTACCCAATATGAATACCGCGGGTCCAGTTTGCTCCATCTCTAAAATGAACAACGCTTTCGGATCGTTTGAGGTTCAGATGTTCTGTCGCATGTTTCTTTGCAACCAGTTCAGGTCTGGATTTTTGAGGCACAGACGTAAGCGTCGACCATCGAATCATCAAAGCACATAAAAGTCACTTCCTCAGGTATGGCATAAACCTTGAGATATGAAACAACAGTTTGCATGGCGATTTGGGTCGCCTCACCGACTGGGTAGCCATAGGCGCCGCAACTGATCGCGGGAAAAGCCATATTCTTCAGGCCATGTTTTGTCGCCAGTGCAAGACTTGATTGGTAGCAGGAAGCCAGAACGTCGCTTTCACCGGTTTTTCCACCGTCCCAAACCGGACCAACGGTATGGATGACATGCCGCGCCTCAAGGTCAAACCCTGGAGTGATCTTCGCTTCGCCTTCGGGGCAACCTTCGAGCTTTCTGCATGCTTCAAGCAAACATGGTCCGGCGGCACGGTGGATTGCACCATCAACACCGCCACCACCCCGCAAGGTGCGATTGGCCGCGTTGACGATGGCATCACCAGAAAATTTGGTGATGTCTCCGATGGAAATCTGAATACGGTGACTCAACATACGGCGGGATATTACCCTCGCATGTGAAAAACGAAGTTCAGTCACGAGCCAGTCCAAGAAGCTCCCACTGATGAAATTTTTTCATTTTTGGGCTACGCGCGGTTCAGCCCAAGGAGCGCATCGACATAGGGCTCTGGATCAAAGACCTCAAGATCTTCGGGGCGTTCTCCGGTTCCCACAAATTTCACCGGAACGCCAGTGTGTTCGTGGATGGAGAGGGCTACGCCGCCGCGGGCGGTGCCATCCAATTTGGCCAACACGATTCCATCGATGGACGCGGCGGCAAGAAAGTGTTCGGCTTGGCGAAGACCATTCTGTCCGGCCGTCGCATCAAGGACCAAAAGGCTTTCGTGTGGTGCATTGGGAATGATGCGGCCAAGAACTTCCTTGATCTTGGAAAGCTGCCGCATCAATTCTTCTTGGACGTGCAGTCGTCCCGCCGTATCCACAATTAAGAAATCAGCTTCTCTGGCCACTGCTGCTTCCGCGCCATCCCAGGCGACGGCCGCCGGATCAGCCCCCTCTTTGCCCTTGATGATTTCAACGTTCAGCCGTTCGGCCCAAACCCCAAGCTGCTGGACCGCCCCGGCCCGAAAGGTGTCTGCGGCAGCAAGGACGACCTTGCCTTCAGCCGAGAGGCGTTTGGCCAGCTTGGCAATACTCGTGGTCTTTCCCGCCCCATTCACGCCGACCACCAAGATGACTGTGGGTCCAGACTCAGCGTAAGTGATGCTGCCGTGGTGTTCACCAAGACGTGATCGAAGATCTTCGGCCAGATGGTCACGAGCTTCTTCACCGGTCGTCACTTTGCCTTGACGCCAAGCGGCTCGCAGTGAGTCAATCAGTGCCTTGCTGAGTGCTGGGCCGACATCAGCCCGGAGCAGTGAAGCTTCGATGGTTTGCAGCGCCTCTTCGTCGATCTTGCGGCCAGCCAGCGTGGAAAACACGCCGGTGAGGGCGGTTCGGGTCTTGGCGAGGCCAGAACGAAGTGCATCAGTCGCCCGGCGAAACAATCCCATGGTCTGTATCTCCGGTTTTCGGGGTGTTTGCCTTGCGTTCTCGTTGCAACCGGTCCAGCACACCGTTGATGAAACGCGGGCTTTCTTCGGTGCTGAATTCACGTGCCAAGTCAATCGCTTCTGAGATCACTACTTTCCACTGTTCAGGCGAATCCGTCATTTCTTGAGCCGCCAGACGTAAAATGGACCGATCCACGACTGGTTGTCGATACAGCGGCCAATCTGGGCTGAGGGGGTTGAGTTCCTCATCCAAGCTCTCGCAGAGCCGAGAGGTTCGCAATGCGAATTCGATGCCGGTAAGGCGGTCTTTTTCATCCACGACACTGCCATCAAGTGCGTTGATCAGTGCGTCAATTTCGGGCGCTCCGCCGCGATCCAGGATGTACATGGCTTGCAGTGCAGTTCTTCGCCAGTCTTTTGCCACTCTCATTGGGACGATCCCATCTCAGCTAAGACGCCGGTAATGGCAACCATCGCTTCGTAGCCTTTGTTGCTGGCGTCATCGCCGCTGCGGGCGATGGCTTGTGGCATGGTGTTGGCGGTGATGACGCCAAAGCCAACGGGTTTCTTGGTTGTGATGGCCAACTGAGTGCATCCTTGTGCAATGGCATTTGCGATCACTTCGTCATGGATGGTCTCACCTTTGATGATGCAGCCAAGTACGGCCACCGCATCGAAGTCTCTTTCCAGAACTGAAGCCGCGAGTACGGGCAATTCGAATGCCCCGGGGGCGGTGAGTTCGACCAGTGGTTTGGTGCCTCCGGCATCGCGATAGGCTCGCCGTGCTCCTGCGCGGAGACCTTCAACAACCGAGGTGTGCCAGTTTGCACCGATCACGGCAATCCGGGCCGCCGCGGAGACTGGAGGAATCGTGTTGTGACCGCTCTCACGCATGAAGATCCAATTCTACGCGGCGGTTCGATTGTGCGGGTTGGCGGGGTGATTCCACCCCTGGGTGGCGCTGCCGTGGGGAGGCGCTGTCGGCTGGTTCTTTTCGGTCCGATGCCGTATTCATGAGCACTCTGCCCGAAGCGATCGCCAAACGTCGTGCTGAAATTTGGGGGCCAAACCCATTTCCGTACGGAAAATCTATCTCAGATTGTCTGCCAGAACTGTTTTGTCAGGGCAGAATCCAGCACGTTCAATTTTCTCCGGAGTCCTCCAGTGAGCCGGGTGAGGCTTTGCTTGAAGCCATTGAATGCGCGGTAGAGCGGATTCCATCTGGGGCAGGTGGTCGACTGGATGTGGAAAAAATCGATGGTGAACTGGTGGGCTTTTTGACGGTCCCAAGCGGCTTTGTCGAACAATCCACCAAAGCCACGAGCGTCCCGTATGCCCAGGATGTGGTGATCCGTATCCAGGCCAACGAGCGGGTTGCCGGGTGAAGCCTCGAATCCTGATTATCGACACTGATCAGACTGCTGGAGAAGCCGTTCGGTCTGCGCTGTCTTCGCTTGAAATTTCAGTTGATGGACCACGGCCTCTGGCTGAATTTGATGAAGCATCGCTCATTATTTTGACTCCGCCCGAAGGCAGTGTGGCTTCCGAAGCGGTCAGTCGAATCCGGGAGCGTTATCCCCGAACTGGGGTATTGGTTGTCACTGGTTGGGGATCCACCACCGAGGCCGTGGATTGCTTCAAGGCCGGAGCACTTGATTATCTCGTGCGACCTGTGACCCCTAAACGCATGACCGAAGTCGTTCGGGAGTCATTGGATCGCCTCTGCTTGCTGACGCCAGAGGCGCCGAAAATCATTTCTGAATCTTCATTTGTTGTAGGAACAAGTTCGTCGATGCAGCGAGCGCTTCAACTTTTAGATCAAGTTGCCCCATTGGATGTTGGCATCCTGATGACAGGGCCCACCGGAAGTGGCAAAAGTCAATTGGCGCGGCGGGTGCATGAACAATCTCCTCGAAAAGATGGTCCGTTTGTTGAAGTGTCCTGCGCGGCCTTGGGTGAAGAGCTGCTTGAATCCGAACTGTTCGGTCATGTCCGTGGCGCGTTTACAGGGGCAGAGCGTGACCGACGAGGGCGATTTGAACTGGCAGCAGGAGGCACCATCTTCCTTGATGAGATCAACTCGGCGTCATCGGCCTTGCAGGCCCGATTGTTGAGGGTCTTGCAGGAGGGCACCTTTGAGCCCGTAGGTTCCGAAGAGACACGATCGTGTGACGTGCGTGTTTTGGCGGCGGGAAATACCGACCTGCATCTGATGGCGTCCCAAGGATCGTTCCGTGAAGACCTTCTCTGGCGATTGGCCGTGGTTGAGGTTGAGGTGCCAAGTTTGTCAGCCCGCATGGATGATTTGCCATTGCTGGCAAACCATCTTTGCGCTCGGTACGCCCGGCAGTTGGCCAGACGAGTAGATGGCATTGATCCTTCAGCAATAGAGGTATTGCTGTCATACACCTGGCCGGGCAATGTTCGAGAGCTCGAGCACGCGATGGCTCGTGCGGTCGCTGTAACCCAAGGTCCTTTGATTTCTGTCGTGGACTTGCCGCCCCGTATTCGGTGCCCCAAATCGGAGTCATCTTCGGTGTGCCTTGCCGGTGGCCTTCAACATGATGAACGCGGAAGAATTGAGGCCGCTCTTGCCGCCCATCAACAGAACAGAACGCAGACAGCTGCCGCGTTGGGGATTCATCGGGCATCGCTTTACAAAAAGATGCGGCGACTTGGGATCAGTTGATGCCGTCCACGGCTTCGGCAGATTCTTCCAGTGCAAGTTCCGGAACACCAAGTCGACCAAGTGCTGCTTCAACCACTTTTTTGGCGACGGGGCCAGCGGTGTATGACCCAGTATGTCGTCGATTTTCACGCTCAAGGGCATAGCGGTCTGGATCATCAATGGTGCAGAGCACCAGAACTTTGGGATCCTCGACTGGGGCCCCCATCACAAATGAACAGATGTAGCGGTCTTCATACATGCCGTGTTTGATCCCCTGTTCAGGCTTGGCCGAACGGGGCAGTTGGGCTGTTCCTGACTTGCCAAATGCACGAACGCCTTCGATTCGAAGATGTTTGGCATCTTGGACCAAATCCACCATGGCTTCAATGGTGGCTTGGGCTGTGGATTCGGAAATAACTGGAATATGAGCGGGGCGAAAATCGGGTCCAGGATGCACCAAGTGGATGGGACGCAATTCACCCGAACTGGCGAGGATGGAAATGCCTTGCAACAGCTGGGCTGCGGTCACGGAGATGTTCTGCCCAAAGGAGACTGAGGTTTGGGTGTAGTGGTTCCAGTTTCGGGGCTTCGGTACCAAGCCGCGAGCCTCAGCTGAAAGTTCAAGGTGTGTTTGTTCACCAAAGCCAAATTTGAGAATATTGTCTCGAAGTTGTCTGGTGGTTAGCCGGTCCGCCACGTGGGCCATGCAGGCATTTTTTGAATGCCGCAGGACTTCATCCCATTTTAAGTTGCCGCGCCGAGAGACATCTCGAATGCGTCGACCGTAGGTGGTGAGCCACTCTTTACCAGGTGGAACCGCATCAATCACATCGGATGGTTGCACCACGTTTTCTTCAACGGCAATGGCCCAAACCACTGGTTTGAAGGTCGATCCGGGTTCGAAAACATCGCTGATACAACGGGGGCGACCAACCAATCCGCCCTCGGGGCGTGCCGCGTCCACAGGAGCGTCTGGCCAATCCCCGTCACGTGGGCTGGACAGGACATCAACCATGCTGAGGAGTCCTCCGGTGGACACATCAAGCACCATCAGTCGTCCGCCGGCGGCGTTGCAGGACGCTACCGCTTCTTCAAGTTGTTCGGTGGCGTATTGCTGAAGGTCCAGGTCCAGAGTGAGGGTCACTGCTTGCCCATGAATAGCGGGATGAACACTGGTCCCCGCCAAACGTCGGCCCCGGCTGTCCACAATGTCGTGTCGACGTCCCTGAACCCCAGTGAGTTGGTCGTTGCAGTCGGCCTCAATGCCGTACAGACCAGTCAGGCCGTGTGGTGCCGAAACAGTTTTTCCAATCAAACTGCGAAGACTCTGCGGTGCCGAGGTCTGGCGAATTTCCACCTCGTCCCAGTGCAAGCCGGCCAAAACAACTCGGTTGAAGTGCTTCCCTCTGATGAAGCGTTGTCGTTCAAGGATCGAAGGCGTTTGTGGTATGACTTCGCCCAGTTTGCAGTAGCGGGTTTGTCTTCCATTGGCTTGGTTCTTTTGTGCGGCTTTTTGGATGGTCCGTTCGATCTCAGCTGGAGTCATGCCAAGTTCAGGGAAGTGGTGACTCAACTCAACGGAAAAATCCATCAGTCGCAGGTCTTCTTCCGTGGCTGGCCTGAGATGCTCTGGAAAGTTGGCACGCCGAGCACGGGACTCTTGTTCGTATTCGTGTTTTTCTCGTCGAGCGATCAAATCAACAAAGAGTTGGATGCCGGGGGTCGAGGTGGCCAAAGGTCGACCACGACGATCGACAATGGAGCCACGGAAAGCAGATTCCGAAGGGCTTCGGGTCTGATCGTCATCGTCAGCAATGGCTTGAAGCAGGCCTTGAGGCGGAGCAATCACCAGTTGCACATGCCGGGCCAAGGCCACCGCGAGGGGGAGCACCAATAGCCAGGCGAATCCTGCTCGATTCAACGGCGGGGCTCCTGGCGGTTCTGATCTTGTTGGGGCGAACTTTCAATGACTGGGAAAGCGGGAGACTCCACCATCAGTTTGCTTCGGACGATTGGATCATTGATCAGAGCAGCTTCGCGGGCCAACAGGTCAAGCGTTCGACGTTCGATGTCCTGACGCTCCCGCTCCATGGTTTGCACCTCACGCTGCTGCCGGCGCGTTTCTAGCCGTTGATCCAGCAATGCTCCGCCACCGATTCCGACGGCACCCACCAGGCTGCCCATGCGGATAAGACGGTCAAGATGGGGAAGATTCGTCATCATTCGGGAAGTTGCAGCACCATGCCAGGTTTAATGTCATCGGGCGAAGAGAGTTGATCTCTGTTCATTTCAAAGATTTCATCGGCTCTCCGGCCATCACCAAGCTCTTTGCGGGCAATGCGCTCGAGCATGTCCCCAGATTTGACCTTGTACGTTCGTTTTTTTCGGACGGGCTCCGTCTGTGCGACCGGTGCACTTTGGGCCGCCGGTGGCATCTGCGCGACTTCAACCCCGGTCGGGACTGCTCCAGAACGGCTCGTGGTGAGTTCGGTCCGTGGCGGCAAGCTGATGACTTGGTCGGGTACGAGGTCAGAGTCAGCCAGCCCATTGGCTCTTTGCAGGGCCAAGAACAATGTGGCATCTCCGTAGAACTCGGCGCAGATTCCACTGAGTGTGTCGCCTCTTTTGACGGTGTACCGCTCCACCGTGGCTTTGGGTGTCTCAGGATTTCCCCCGGCAGGAGGGCGAGACCTTTGAAAGGAATCATCCTCAGTGGGTGGCACGATTTGGACCTCGCCCGAAATGGCGTCTTCAGCGGCTGGCGCTCGACCAGCATCGATGCCATCCACCACCACGACCAAGACAATCATGATGAAAATGAACCCGATGAGAAGCGCTGATTTTGTCTCTTGGCTCATGACGTGGGCCCTGTCAGTTGCACAACGCGGAGGCGAGCGGAACGGGACCGGGAGTTGCATTCAGCTTCTTCGGGGCTAGCGACCACGCCGCCGCGGGCCAGATCGACCGCACGCCCGGATTGAATCAGTCCGGCGAATGCCCTTTTGATGAGTCGGTCTTCCAAACTGTGGAAAGAAATCATTGCCACACGTGCCTCCGGAGCAAGCCAGTCTGACGCTCGGGACAATGCATCCAGCAGTCGTCCCAACGCGCCAAGTTCGTCGTTCACCGCAATTCGAAGCGCCATGAAGGTCCGGGTGGCTGGGTGCGTACGACTTTCTCGAGCCCGAGAGCCATACGCCCGCCGGACAATCTCAGCCAAAGCGGTCGTTGTACGTATCGGCTCACGCTCCCGGGCTTCGACAATGGCCCGCGCGATTCGCCGGGCAAAGGGGTCTTCACCCCAGGTTTTGATCAGATCGGCCAATTCACGTTCGGGCAGAACCGCCACCAGATCGCCGGCTGTGGCAGGGTCACTGGGAGCCGCTCTGGTGGTTGGTGTCAACTCCTGACCAGCGGCCAACCGCATGTCCAGCGGTCCCTCTTCCCGAAAGGAGAAGCCGCGTTCGGGTCGGTCCAGGTGGGTGGAAGCCACCCCAAGGTCTGCCAGGAGTGCATTTGGCTTGGGATCAACCGTTTTCAGAGCTCTGGGTACTTCTGCGAAGGATCGTCGCCACGTGGTGATCTTCACCCCGGAGGGGGACACCCGTTCGGTGGCGTACCGCAGGTTCTCAGGGTCCAGATCGACCAGCATGAGGTGTCCCGTGGAGCCGATGGCCTGAGCCATTTGGGCCGCGTGACCACCTCGGCCCGCGGTGCAGTCCACCACGGCTTCCCCTGGCTGAAGTGCCAAAGTTCTGAGGACCTCGTCCATGAGGACCGGCTCGTGTCCGGCGTCTTCCATGCGGTGTCGAGCATACCGCCGATGCTCTCAAAGCGCGAGATCTTCTTAAAGCTGAAGAAGCATGCGCTCGGGACTTTCCAGCGCTTCTTTGACATCAACCAAAAAGCGGACGGCTTGTTCGCCGTCCACAATGCGGTGGTCGTAGGACAAGGCCAGATACATCATCGGACGCAGAACAATTTGCCCAGGGTTTTTGGGATCTTCCACCGCTCGGTTCATGATCTTGTGCATGCCCAAAATCCCGGATTGCGGCGGGTTGAGAATAGGCGTGCTCATCAAGGAGCCGTACACGCCACCATTGGAAATGGTGAAGGTGCCCCCGAGCATTTCTTCCATGCCAAGCTGCCCATCACGCGCCCGAATGGCCAAGTCCTTGATTCCGCGTTCGATTTCGGCAAAAGACAGCCGGTCGGCATTCCGAAGAACTGGAACCACCAACCCTTTCGGGGTGCCAACGGCCACTGAAACATCGCAGTAGTCGTGGTATTCAACTTCTTTTCCATCGATGTAGGCGTTGATGCCTTCGTGCCGACGCAGGGCTTCGCAACACGCTTTCACGAAGAAGCTCATGAAGCCAAGTCCAATACCGTGTCGTTCCGCAAAAGCTTCTTTGTGCAGCTTTCGCAGTCGCATGACCTCGCTCATGTCGACTTCGTTGAACGTGGTCAGCATTGCGGCATTTTGCTGGGCTTCAACCAGTCGTTCGGCAATTCGGGCTCGCAATCGACTCATCTTTTCACGCCGTACACCGCGGCTTCCGGTGGCATCAATGGCGAGTGGCTGGCTGACTGAGGCGGCAGCGTCGTTCGGCACGTTGGGTGTTGTCGGGACCGGCATGGACGCGGCGAGCACGTCGGCTTTGGTCACTCTTCCGTGAGCTCCGGTGCCCGTCACACTTTTGACGTCAACCCCGGCATCTGCAGCGACCTTGGCCGCCATGCTCGTGGGTCGGGGTGTGTCTTCAGCCGCCGCGGCCGTGGCCGCTTCAACCACGCTGGCAGGATTGGAATCTCCCGAGTCTGCCGTTTGACTTTGGTCCCCTTGATCGCCCGAAGGTGCAGCCGCGTCAGTATCAATGCTGGCCACGATGTCGCCAACTTCCATTTCCGCCCCGGCTTGGGCGGTGATTCGGAGTACGCCGCTCGCAGGAGCAGGGATCTCAAGGGTCACTTTGTCGGATTCGATTTCCACAAGATTGTCATCTTGCGCTACCCAATCGCCGTCATTGCAAAGCCATTGGCCAAGCGTGACTTCGGTGATTGATTCTCCGGGGGATGGGATAACGACTTCGACGGACATCAGTCAGTACTCCGATGGGGGGTTAGGGGCGTGGCCCTTCAACAAGACGTTCAGCGGCGGTGTCGGTGGTGTCCTCGGAAGGACGTCCGATGGCGATGTCCATGATCTCATGTTGTTCACGGGCATGGATTCGACTGGATCCCACGGCTGGGGTGGCGTTTTCTCTTCGCCCGACATAAATCAATTCAAGGCCAAGCTGTTCTCTGAAGAATGCTTCAACGTGCCGAAATCCACCCATGTTCTTTGGCTCATCTTGAACCCAAAGCAATCGTTTGGCATTCGGGTACGCGGCCAGTGCGGCTTTGATGCTTTTGACACGGAGTGGATGCAGTTGTTCCATTCGCAGGATGGCAACGTCGTCCCGTTCAATGTCGGTTCGTCTCTGGTTGAGTTCGTAGAACACTTTTCCAGAGCAGAATATGAGGTCTTGGACCTTGGTTTGGTTGATTTCGACTGGATCTGGAAGGATGTGGTGGAATCTTCCTTCGCTGAAATCGGACGCCACGCTCGTGGCTTTCGGGTGACGAAGCAGGCTTTTCGGCGTCATGATGATCAAAGGACGTCGGAAGTCGCGGGCCAATTGTCGACGCAACAAGTGGAAATGTTGTGCGGGTGTTGAAGGCTGGGCGACTTGCATGTTGTCGCCGGCACACAAGGTCAGGAATCGCTCCAGACGTGCGGAGGAATGCTCAGGGCCTTGTCCTTCGTATCCGTGGGGCAGCATGAGCACCAAGCCCGAGGATCGCTTCCACTTGGTTTCAGCTGAAGCGATGAATTGATCAATGATCACCTGGGCGCCATTTACAAAGTCGCCAAACTGGGCTTCCCACAAGATCAGCATACGAGGATCGGTCAAGGAGTAGCCATACTCATAGCCGAGGCAGGCGCTTTCGGTCAGCGGTGAGTTGTGCACGCAGATGCGGCCTTGTTCATCACGAAGATGGTCAAGAGGGGAGTACTTTTCACCGGTCTTTTGGTCGACCAAGATCGCGTGGCGGTGGCTAAATGTGCCACGTTGCACATCTTGACCCGTCATGCGGACGGCATGCCCTTCCAAGAGCAAAGTACCGAATGCAAGCAATTCTCCGGTTGCCCAGTCGACACGGCTGCCTTCTTCCATGGCATTGGCTCGTGCGTTGAGCAAACGCTGAAGTTTGCGATGCAGTTCAAAATTTGCCGGAAGTTTGGCGAGTCCAGCGCTGACTTCACGAAGGGTGGCCAAAGGCACGTTGGTCTCAACGGGCTCGTCATGCCATTCTTCAGTCAGGCCCGACCAGTGATTTCGATACCCGGGGGTCCCGGGTGCGACCGGGGCGTCTTTGGTTCGATTTTGAGCTTCGTCGAGGCGCTCCCGGCGAGCTTTCCGCATGTTTTCGGCCTCTTCAGCACTCAAAACGCCTTCGTTGACCAGACGATCGGCGTGGGTCTTTGCCACACGTTCTTGTGCCTTGATGCGTTTGTAGAGTTCTGGTTGGGTGAACGTGGGTTCATCGCCTTCGTTGTGTCCGTGCCGGCGATAGCACCACATCTCAATGACAACATCGGTCCCGAACTCTTGGCGGTAGGCCATGGCGAGCCGAGCGGCAAACACGCATGCTTCGGGGTCGTCACCATTGACATGCAATATTGGGGCTTCCACCATTTTCGCCAAGTCGGTGCAGTACCGCCCAGAGAAGGTGTCTTGTGGGTCGGTGGTAAAGCCGACTTGGTTGTTGACGACCAAATGGATCGTGCCACCGACGTCATAGCCTTCAAGCTTCATCATGTTGAAGCATTCGGCCACAACCCCTTGTCCGGGGAAGGCCGCGTCTCCGTGGATGACCACGGGGACAACACGAATACGATCAGGATCGACGCGGAGACGTTGCTTGGCCCGAACTCGACCCAAGATCACCGAACTGACAAATTCAAGGTGAGAAGGGTTGGGGCTTAGTGACAAGTGAACGTCTTGACCAGAAGCAGTACGCCATGTGTTGGAGTACCCAAGGTGGTATTTCACATCTCCGCCACCTTCAGCAAAATCTTCGGTCCATGCCTCTTCAAACTCGGTGAAGATTTGATCGTGTGACTTCTCCAAGATATTGGTCAGCACGTTCAGGCGGCCTCGGTGGGCCATGCCAATGCAGAGTTCTTCAATACCCAAGCCAGGGGCTTGTTCGATGAGTTCCACCATCATGGGGATAAGGCTCTCGCCTCCATCGAGCCCGAAGCGTTTTTTGCCGCGGTAGCGCGTCTGCAGGAACTCTTCGAACACATCTGCGTTCACCAAATCCCGCAGGATGCGACGCCGAAGATCAGCGTCGAAGGGTGGTTGGTTTTGCACCGGTTCCATCCGCTGTTGCAGCCATCGGCGGCGATCGCGGTCTTGAATATGCATGTATTCCGCGCCAATGGAACCGCAGTAGGTGGCTTCCAGGTGGGTCATGATGTCGCGAAGGGTTGCGGGGTTACTGAGCGGAAGGTGTCCCGGATCAAATGTCTGATTGAGATCATCTTCACCAAGTCCAAAAGACTCCAATTGCAGAGTATTGGGCTTGGGGCGGTCGGAGCCCAAAGGGTCCAATTTGGCGTGCAAGTGACCGATGTCTCGGTAGTGGTAAATCAGGCTGTCGACTCGACCTTGGGCGGTGTGGGCGGTATGCGATGCTATGGCTTCCGCATCAGGCAATGCAGGGGCACCGGTGTCTGCTTGGGCAAGACCGAGATCAAAGCCTTGGAAGAATGACCGCCACGCCGGCTCGACCGAATTGGGGTCGGTCTGCCATTGCTCGTGCATCGCGTCCAAGTACGCGGCGTTCCAACCATTGAGGCTGGGGCGGGCAGGATCGCTCGGTGACATTGCGGCGGTGGTCTCCAGCCGACGGGGCATCGATGGGCGGTCAAGATCCGTCTTGAGCCGCAGATAGAATTCTACACGCAGGGCTCAAGAGCCGGGCAAACCGAATCGAGATGTCCATGCTTGCTCGAGCGAAGCATCGCGTCCGATCTCAACCCAACGGGTCGGGCTTCCCGAGTCGGCATTTGGCGCGTCCGATGGTGGGGTATCCAGTTGTTGGGCCACAATGGCCTGGACCTTTGGTGGGGTCTGCCCGAGCCGGAATTCGAGGACCACTCGGGTGGGGCTTGGGGCCAGCCGATGCTTGGGCAAATTGCGGGGCTCGGTTCGAATTCGTCCTGATGTGGGCTCCACAAATGCCACATCCCACCCCTCGGTCTCAAGGGCCGCCAGTAGATCTGCGGTGTTTGGAGCCACCAAAGACTGGGGCGTTGCGAGGCAGCCGCCCATACAGGCGATCAGGAGGGTCAAAACAGGGCGAAATCGTTCGTTTTTCACGGGTTCTCCTATTCAGGGGTTTGCGATGGTCCGATCACGCTTTAGTCTTGCTTGTATGGATCCATAGAAAAGATCCATGCGTACTGTAAGGCTGGAGTAGATACGTGCTGATCTGTTTGTCCACCATCTTGCTTGCCTTGGGAGATCAGGTGCCCCTGCCGACCTCGGTTGAAGACTTCCTTCAGCCGGGAACTCAGCCCGACGACATGGTTCAAATGCTGGATCCACTGTCCAGTTCGAACACCTGCCAAGCCTGCCATGGCGATTATCTGCAGGACAGCTTTCATGAGCCTTGGGACGGTTGGGTTTCAAATTTGATGGCTCAATCTGCTCGTGACCCCATTTGGCATGCCGCGTTGACCATTGCCAACCAAGACGCCACTGATTCCGGCGAGTATTGCATCCGTTGTCATGCTCCGGTCGGCTGGTACCGCGGGCACTCTCTGCCTTCCGATGGCTCGGCTTTAGAAGATGGATTTTTTGAGAATGATTTTGATGGTGTGAACTGCCAGATTTGCCACCGTGCTGTTTCCCCGGTTCCGGTTCCCGGTGATCCGGTTGTTGATGAATCGGTTCGCGCTGCCCTTGAGTTTCCTCCCGGCGATGGCTATGGCAACGGACGATTGATCCTTGACCCGGTGGATTCACGTCGTGGCCCATACTCGGACATCCCGAACACCCCGGGTATGAATTTGCACTCGCCGACTCCGGCAATTCACTCACCGTTCCACCAACGTTCAGCGGCGTGTTCAGCCTGCCACGAAGTGCGTAATCCCGTGACGATGAAGCAGGCCGATGGCACCTACGCGCCAGTGGCGGATGGCGAGCCGCACCCCACCCAAGATCCATACGACATGTACCCCGAGCAAACCACGTGGAGCGAGTGGCTTCACTCCTCATTTGCCGACGGGGCAGATGTTGTCCCAGACGATCGATTTGCGGGCAATCTGGACGGGCCAGTTTCCACCTGCCAGGACTGTCACATGCCCGACCGAGTGGCTGGCGGTTGCTTTGCCTGGGAGAGCCCCCCTTGGTTCGAGCGTCAAGATCTTGGCGATCATGGATTTGCGGGAGCCAACTCTTGGGTACTTAAAGGTGTTCGTAGTTTGTACGACGATTCCGTTACTGGTTTGAGTACCGAGCGGATGGAGGCTTCCCTTGAACGCAACATCCAGATGATGCGCAATGCCTCGGACATGGATGCTTGGACCGAAGGCAATGAACTGGTGGTACGAGTGACCAACTGGTCAGGCCACCGACTCCCAACGGGGTACAGCGAAGGACGCCGCATGTGGCTTCAACTGCGTTGGCTTGACGCCTCTGGTGGTGTGGTCAGTGAAGCCGGTGTCTGGAACCCAACGACAGGTGATATTGTTGAGTCTTCGACAAAGGTATGGAAGTCTGTGCAGGTTGCCGCGGGTGCTATGGCCCAAGCTGCTGGCGTGCCCGATGGCACCACGCACCACTTGGTTCTGTTGAATAAAACCGAGTTTGACAACCGAATCCCGCCAGCAGGATTCGTCAACGCTGAATTTGAAGCGTTTGGTGCGCCACCCGTTGGCGTGACCTACGCCGATGGTCAGCACTGGGACGACTCTCGATTTGTCATCCCTGTGGGCGCGACCCAAGTGGCCGTGACCTTGCTCCACCAGACCACCACGCCTGATTACATCGACTCGTTGCTTGAGAACAACGTCACGGATGAAAGTGGAATCATCGCGTGGTCACTCTGGAATGACCCTGAAATCGGCAACCGCTCGGTTCCCATTGATATGGACGCCTTGGTCTTTGATCTCGAGCCGTCTACCCCTGGTGATGTCAATGGTGATGGTTCGGTTGATTTCAATGACCTTCTCGCCATTCTTTCGGCATGGGGGGCCCCGTGCACGGGCTGCTCAGAGGATTTGGATGGCGACGGGGAGGTTGGGTTCAACGACCTTTTGATCGTCCTCTCAAACTTTGGTTGAGCGAAGCGCAACTTCTGCAGGGAAAAGTGCAGTCCTTTGCGTCCGACGTCCGATATTCAATCTATGGGTCCATCCGTTGACGAGTTGCTGCAGTTGGAAGTCCCGGTCCGAGTGGTTTTGGGCCAGCGGCGAATGACGATGCATGAAGTTCGCGGCCTGCTTCCAGGCAGTGTCCTCGAGCTTGGTACAAGAGTGGATGAAGACCTTGAAGTCACAGTTGGGCACCGGTCACTTGCCACCGGACAAGCTTGCAGGCTTGGTGATCGAGCGGCAGTTCAGATTACGAGTGTGGGTGATCCCGCCGCGAGAATCTCCGCGCTGGCCAAAGATGAGGATCCTGAGTCCGACGACTGACCGGCGACGGTAGTTGCCGCGGTACACTTTGACCCCTACGCGTCCGAGAACCCCCCATCGGAGACTTGTGCAGTGCCTCGTGATCTTCCCGTCGGCAATGGTGAACTTATGGTTGCTTTCGATGATCGCTACCAAGCCCGTGACCTGTTTTGGCCGCGGATTGGTATGCCGAATCACGCCCAAGGCTATCCCCAGCGGTTGGGCTTTTGGGTAGATGGTCAGTTTGCTTGGGTTGACGACGATGCTTGGCAACGTGATTTGCGCTACAAGCCCGAAACACTTGCGACCGACTGTTTACTGAGACACGACGGCTTGGGCATTGCGGTGCGATGCTCAGATGTGGTTGACTATCACTCGCCGGTGTGGTTCCGGTCCTTCGAAGTGGAGGACTTGACCGGGAAGATGCGGGATGCTCGGATTTTTATCCACCATGACCTCTCCATTGACGCGTCGCCGGTTGGTGACACCGCCTACTTCGATCCGGAGTTGCAAGGGGTGGTGCATTACAAAGACCAGCGATGGTTCTTGGTGGCCGGTGAAGATCCACTGAGATATGGCGTCGAGCACTTCACAACGGGCACCAAACGCATTGGCGATGCCGAAGGCACCTGGCGCGACGCTGAAGACGGTCACCTTTCTCGAAACCCCATTGCACAGGGATCCGTGGATTCCACTGTGGGCTTCCATCTGCATGTTCCAGCTGGCGGTGTGGCTCGGGCCACGGTGTGGTTGGCTTGTGGTGATTCGCGTGCAGCGTTGGTGACGCTGCATGACAAGATCGCGCTCAAGACGGCACGGCGAATGATGGATCGAACGGAGGCTTACTGGCGACTGTGGGCGCTCAAAGAGCCCATTGACTTTTCCCCCCTTCCAGAACCCATCCGCGATATGTACGTGCGTTCGCAATTGGTGTTGCGGACTCAGGTCGATAACGGCGGGGCAATTTTGGCCGCCAACGATTCTGACATCCAAACATTTGCCGGTGACACGTACTCCTACATGTGGCCGCGCGATGGCGCTTTGGTGGCGTACGGACTTGCTTTGGCTGGTCAGTCGGAATTGTCGCGTTCCTTCTTCCGGTTCTGTGACAACATCGTTGAGCCCTCGGGATGGTTCCGCCACAAGTACAACCCAAACGGCACGTTGGCTTCTTCTTGGCACCCCGAAGTCTTGGATGGTCGTCAAGTGCTCGCCGTGCAGCAGGACGAAACCGCGTTGGTTTTGTGGTCCCTTCGGGAACACTTCCGAATCTATCGCGATGTGGAATTTCTGAAGCCGCTCTACAACTCAATTGTCATTCCTTGTGCCAATTGGCTCTTGGACCATCGTGACCATCATGGTCTGCCCAAACCCAGTTGGGATTTGTGGGAGGAGCGACGCGGAGTCCACACCTTTACGGTGGCGGCCACGATCGGCGCTCTCAAAGCTGCCGCTGAATTCGCTCGTGACATGGGTGCGATGGACCATGAAGAACGCTTCCTCGCGGGGGCACGTCGCATGACCGATGCCATGCTTGAGTATCTCTGGGTGCCCGAGCATGAGCGTTTTGCGCGCATGGCGGTGCCCACTGAACAAGGTGATTACCGGCTTGATATGACGGTGGACGCAGCCAACCATGGCATCTTCCTTTTCGGCGCATTGCCTGCCGACGACCCGCGGGTTGTGGCTGATATGAAAGCGGTTCGTGAACATCTCACGGTCAAGACGTCGATCGGGGGGGTTGCTCGGTACCAGCGTGATTATTACCACCGCATTGAGCATCAGGATCTTGAACGTGTTCCGGGGAATCCGTGGATCATCTGCACCTTGTGGGTCGCGCTGCACGATATTGAAACCGCGACCACCATTGAAGAACTCAACCAGGTTTTGGAAGTCTTCGATTGGGTAGGACAACGCGCACGACCTTCCGGCGTGCTGCCAGAACAGGTGCACCCACACAATGGTGATCCGGTTTCGGTTTCTCCACTGACTTGGTCACACGCTGTCGTCGTCACCACGGTCTTGCGTTGGCTGCTCAAGCATGCTGAACTCAGTGGCAAGCCATCTGGTGTGGTGGCTGCGCTTGCGCGTCAAGACGCACTGCGTTGAACGCCTGGGACGCGGTAGCCATCAGCGGTCCAGAACCAAGACAAGTGCCAGCGTGACCTTGGTGGCAGTAGAAGTTGGAGCAGGACTCGGCTGATGCTGCGGGTGAGGTAAGTTGAGAGCAACAGCGTCAGCCCAAAGATCATGACGCCTATGGGCCGTTGAACCACAGACAAGGCGTGAAGGAGGCGGTCGTATTCTTGGCCATTCAGGGTTACGGAGCCGAATTGTTGATTGGGGATACTGAAGGTACGACTGACCGTACTGACGTCTTGAACTGGTGGTGGCTCAGAAGTGAGCAGAGACCATAGAAAGCAGAGAAGGGTGAAGAGCAGGGCCACCAAAATGGTGGCACGCCGGCTCGATGGCAAACTTGCCAAACTGAGCACGGCACCAAATATTCCGCTGGGCACTCCACAAGCCAAAGCCATTTGTCCCCAGTCCTTGATTGATCTTGAGGTTGACCAGTGCCCGGACGCGGCTTCGATGTACATCTCCGGTGGCGAGTTAGGTTCCAAGGCCGGCCGCAAAAAAGACGTGCCTTGGGGTCCAACATTTTCGCCAGAAATGAGTGTCGAGAATCCAAGGGCGTGCTGGTGTAAATAAACACGAGAGCTTTCACGCAACATATGTGGAAGCGAGAGGAAACAAGCGATCAGTAGACCAGCGAGAACGGTAAGCCGGAGAAGCCAAAACCAAGTCCTGAAGAAATCCATGGAATGACCCAGCGAAAGTCGGGTTGTGATTGGGGACTTCCCGCCGCATTGGTCGCAAATTCTTTGCGGGATACCGGTCCCGGTTTGCGTTGAGTTTGAATGCAATGGCCCACCGCATGTTGTGCACCAAACGCTCATCGGATTCGCCTTTTCAATCCATCAACACGCCAAAGAAGATCTACGCCGTGCAGATGTTCCTTGGGGACAAGTATGAGGAAGGCTATGCGGACGGCGGGTCGAATCACCATGCTGGAAATCACCAGACCGAGGAGACAAATGATTGCCCCATGCACTGCGAACATGCGTATAAGTGCCACACCGGCATATTGCGAGGGACCAAGTTCAGGATTGCTTACGGGCAAAGTGAGTGGATATCGCAGGTATAAAAAAGACAAAGCCAAAGCGGAGGTCAAGAGTCCAGTGCCAAAGACAATCAAAGTCGACTTCTTCCATCGTTGTGGGAGCAGGAGCATCGACAACGCGGAACCGAATAAGAGTGAAAAAATGAAAACTTCTAAAATCTGATTTCTTTCCAAGGGCCACGGCGGACCCATGTTCAAGCGATCATTTCGTTCTTCGAGCAGTGACAGGACCGTCATCAAATCGCCAAGATCAGCCTCGGGTTGATTTACGCGTACCAGTGCCTGTATTTCAGACTCCGTGCTGCCGGTGCTTTCGATGAAGGAGTCAATCTCGACCCGAGTAATTTCGTTGAAAACAGATCTACCAAGACTGCTTACTGACCAGTCAGCAAAATTGAAGACCAAGATCAACGCAACACCCAACAACAGAAGGCGAAGCAAGGTCAAAACAGTTGCGGCTCGGCTCGCAAAAGGACCAAGTGCTGGGGTGCCCACCAAAGGGTTCATCGTGCCGCATTCGGGACAGCGAATGACAGCAATATCGAGTTCAATGGCCCGTTCGATTGGTGTACCCACCAAGTCGTATCCACAGGCATGGCAAGGCCGGTGGCCTTCCAACGCAAACTCTGTTTTTTGAGTTTTCAAAGGCTCTTGATGTTTCACCAAGCTACTCCCCACCGGCGCCACTGCTGTCGCTTTTTCCGTCGACGTCTTTCCAAAAATCCTTCCCAGATCATGCGCAGAGCCCGGCCCACAGGCCATCCCAGAGTCAACGCCAAGGCAACGGTGATTGCCCTCATGGCGTGGGGTCTGTACTGGAAAGCGGAGATGTCGCTGGGTCCAGCATCTTGGAACACCAGTGAGCTGGCCACGGTGAGAAGCCAAATAAATGCCCACACGCCGACCCGAGACCGAAGCCGAAGATGCCCCAAGCCAAAATGCGTCCATGCTCCTGCGAATGTGCAGAAAACGGCAGGAAGAATCAACAATGCGATATCCCCTTTGCGTGTGAACCGTTCGATCCAAAGGCTGGCTTCATCGAGGGCGAAGAAGGCCATCGGAAAAGCATGCAGTTGCAAAACAAATCGGGTCAGGCTGGCATCGACTTTCCGGTACCGCTTCCATGCCACTCGGTTGGGATCATCTTGAAGCAGAACGCCCTTCCCGCATGATGGACATCCCGCGACACCAGGTATGGGCGTGCTTATCCAAGATTTGGAGAGATCCTTACCGCAGCGACAGACTCGAGCGATCAACATGAACTTGACTCTACCGGCTGGAACTTTGGTCGGAACCAAAGCAGCGTAAGAGCAAGTCCGAGTGGAACATATGCGGCGGCCTCTGCGGCCGAATCCAACAG
>PAFA01000039.1 GCA_002700845.1 Phycisphaerae bacterium
CATGCCGGAACCGTCCCAGCCTGGACTTGCGGTGCCGATGAAGCCAAACGACTTCTTGAACGACAATTTGCCGTGACCGATCTCGCTGGATTTGGGCTTGATGACAAAGATGCCATCTCCGCGGCTGGTGGCTTGTTGCGGGCCATTCAGAATACCCAAGATCCCGAAGCCGCTGGTGATCGCTCCGACAAACTCAAACATCTTCAACCTCCAAAAGTGATCACCTCCCACGGGCGGCTGCAAATGGATGCCGTCGCGTTATCCGCCCTAGAAATTGAGCGGACGAACCGGGGCGGAGCAAGCGAAGGTTCGCTGCTCTCTACTTTTGAACGCCCCCGCAGCCCGATGGGGCGACGAGCACTCCGCGACAGATGTTGTCGTCCCTACGGAAATCTGACGGAGATCAATGCGGCACACAATCGGGTGGAGGCGCTGCTGGGAAGCAATTTTGACCTCAGCGCCCTGCGGCAAAAGTTGGGAAGCATTTCAGATCTCCCTCGAATCTCCGCTCGCGCTGGTCTTGGTCGCGCGACGCCACGCGACTTGGCGGCATTGGGGCAAACTCTTGAAGCCACTACCGCAATCATCCTGCCAAAGATAGCTTTTGAGTCGGTGACCCTGGCCCTCTCGAATGAACTCAACCAACTTCAAAACCTTCGGGAGAATTTTTCTGCCTCATTTGTCGAAGAACCACCCCAGCACCTGAGAGAAGGCGGCCTTTTTCGTGACGGCGTGGATAATGAACTGGATGAAGCGCGAACACTTGAACGCGATGCGGGCCACTGGTTAACCCAGTACCAACAGGATCTCTCCGAGAAATACGATATCCCTTCGCTTCGAGTGATGTTCAACCGTGTCTTTGGCTATGGGATCGAAGTCACCAATACGCACCGTGACAAAGTACCTGAGCACTGGGTACGCAAACAAACATTGCGAAACAGCGAACGTTACATCACTGAAGATCTGAAAGCCTGGGAGGAAAAGGTACTCACCGCAGGTGAACGTGCGATCAAACGTGAGCAACAACTTTTTGACGACTGCATCGCACAAGTCAACGCGGTAAGCGACAAACTCAGTGCGGCCGCCGGATTGATTGCCGAACTGGATGTGGATGCCAGCTTTGCCGCAACCGCACGACGAGACAACGCCATTCGACCAAACATGATCGATTCCCCCGAGTGCGATCTCCGGGGAGCACGCCATCCGGTGCTGGATCGATTGCTGGGCGCAGAATTTGTTCCCCTCGATATCAAACTTGGTGGTTCTGAGCCCGGACTCGCGCTGGTCACCGGACCGAACATGGCCGGCAAGAGCACCGCCATCCGCACCGCTGCCTTGCTCACCCTGCTGGCCCATGCGGGTGCGTATGTGCCCGCCACCGCGGCCACCATCGGTCGGTGTGACCGCATCCTGACCCGAATAGGGGCAAGTGACGAACTACATGCGGGGCGATCCACATTCATGGTCGAGATGACCGAGACGGCATCCATTCTGCATGCTGCCACCCCACATTCCTTTGTCGTACTCGACGAAATTGGACGTGGCACCAGCACCCTTGATGGCTTGGCTTTGGCCTGGTCGATCGCAGAACACTTGGCTGACCTTGGGGGGCGCACACTTTTTGCCACGCACTATCACGAGCTCACCGATCTCGCTGATACTCGGGAGGGCGTCAAGAACCTCCACGTTCTTGTGCGAGAGTGGGGCGACGAAATTGTGTTCTTGCACCGATTGGAAGCAGGGCGCGCGGGACGTTCATGGGGCGTGCAGGTTGCACGCTTGGCCGGCATGCCGACCACCACAATCACTCGTGCCAAAGAACTCCTCGAACGATTGGCCGTACGAGTGGAAGGAACCGGCATTGACCATGAGCCCACACTCTTCGATCACACCTTGGTGGAACCAAAAGTTGATGATCACCCTGTCCTGAATGCGTTGCGGCACACCGACCTCGACGGCCTTTCCCCTCGAGAGACCTTCGACTTGCTCGCACAGTGGCAAGCCAAACTGAGCGACCAGAAAAACCTCGACGCCTAATTTTTGGTCTTGCATGCACCTCGGATCTTCAATCCGAATCGAGCACCAAGACTTCCCACAACGAAATAAGCGGGAAATTCCAGCAGCATCCAACGTGGTGTCACTTCCCAGAGACTCATGAAGTTCATGAGCCCACCCAGAGCCGTCAACGCGATCACGATGTACGACGGAGTACGAACTTGCGATACGGCTGCGGCCACAAACGCCCCGACACCGGATTGAAGCACGTGGGCTACAAAGACCAAGACGAAGGCTTGCCCCGGAAGCGTACTGATCCACTCAGCCAACGCATCCGCCTGCGTAGGATCCATTGTGATCCCTTCGGGCAACGGCCAAATGCTTGTGTTGATATTGACGGCCAGCAGCCAGTTCACACCTCCACCAAAAACCATGCCGAGTACAACGGCAACTGTTCCGGTGAAGATCGACTTCATTTTTTAACTTTCCCGAAGGCTTCCAGCATCCGGAGGTGGCTCTTGACACCGTTGTCGAAGCATGCCCGCTCAAATTTTTCATCTGGGGCGTGCATGCCATCGTCGTCAAGTCCAAAACCGACGAGAAGCGACTCAAACCCAAGATGTTCACGGATAAGACCGCATACCGGAATGGAGCCCCCCGATCCAATCATGGCTGCCGGACGACCGAAGTGAGCTTGAAGGCCGTCTTGAGCCGCGGAGAGCCACGGCGAATCGGACCCGACCTCAAAGGCATCTTCCGCACCAAACTCCGTGATCTCCCACCGACAACCCGGAGGGGTTCGATCGAGGAAGAATTGCTTCAACGCGTCCTTTACTTTCACAGCTTTTTGTCCCGCGACCAAACGGCACGAAATCTTCGCCGTCGCATGCGCACCAATGACGGTCTTTGCACCTTCACCGGTGTAGCCCGCGCACAACCCGTTGATTTCAACCGTTGGACGAGACCAGATCCTTTCCAAGACACGGGTACCGGTCTCACCAAGATCTGTATCAAGACCCGCCGTGCGAAGAAACTCTTTGTCATCAAAGCCTAGGGCATACCACGAGTCAATTCGGTTCTGATCCGGCTCCCGGATGCCGTCATAAAATCCTGGGACCGCCACACGTAAATCATCATCGTGCAACTGAGCAATAACCCTGGACAACATGGTGGCCGGGTTAGGGACAGTTCCTCCGAACATACCGGAGTGAAGATCAGATCCAGGACCATGCAAACGGACCTGTATGTAGACCAGACCTCGAAGCGATGTGGTAATCGCTGGGGTCTTAATATCCCACATCCCTGTGTCGCATACCACGCAAGTATCTGCGGCCAATAGGTCTTTTTTGTGGGCAAGGAAGCCAGGCAAACTTGGTGAGCCACATTCCTCTTCCCCTTCTAAAATGACTTTCACGCGAATCGGGAAGGTGTCGTGGGTGGCCTTCCATGCCGCAAACGCCTCCACAAAAGTCATCAACTGGCCTTTGTCATCGACCGCTCCTCGGGCCACGATGCGGTCACCGTGAGGTCCTTGGACCACCTGGGGCTCAAACGGCGGACTGGACCACAACTCCAAAGGATCGGCTGGCTGTACGTCATAGTGACCGTAGTACAACACGGTGGGGCCATCAGTCGGACCGGCCTCGGCGGTAACGATGGGATGCTTGCCAGTGCCATGCACCGTTGCATCAAATCCAATTTGACGCAATCGGTTTGCGCACCAATCCGCCCCGCGCTGCATATCAGGGGCGTAGGACGGATCAGTACTCACCGTCGGAATGGAGAGAAGGTCCTTCAAATGCGAAAGAGCTTCGTCTCGGTTGGATTCGTACGTGGCAATGGCGGATTCGGCGGGTGAACTCATGAAGGGAATGCTAGCGTTCTGTGATGTCAAACTTTGCTGACCTGCTGAATCACTTGGCCGAAGATTGCCCCCCACCCTCGAAAATCCTCACCGCAGGGGAATTGGATGGCGCAATCAGGGCCGCGGTTCTAGGAGAACCTTGGAATGGGCCCTGTACCCGACCCGAAACCAGCATGTGGTGGGATCGTTTGCAGGGATCCATCTCAACCCTCAATGCCAAGCGTTGGGAGGGAGACGGACCATTTCTTCAACAGAATGAAGCCGAGGCCATCGAGGTGTGGACGGACGCCGAACTCTCCGCTCTGCATGCCGCTTGGTTTGTGGCCCAGTCGTCAGAACAGAAAGAACGCATCAATCGAGCAGTGCTCTGGCATTTGGAACATCTCCAACCGGATAACGCGACGAACCGCCCGTGGGCGATCCATGTGTTCTATTTGCATGGCACACCCGAAGCCGAACACCATGCCGCAACCCTGATCCACAACGTACAGGCGTCAGGAGGCACCACCTTGGCTGGTTTGCTGCTGCGCGATTCAGCGGCAGCAATTCTCGCTCAGTCCGGAACCACTCCAGAATAAACGTGGCAGGCGGGACCGGTCATCCACAGGCTTCCGTTGGCTTCTTCGATCTTCAGGAGTCCTCCATCGAGTTCGAGCGCAACCGACTTCACCGTGGGATTCTGGGCAAAGTGAACCGCGGCCACCGCACAGGCGCCAGTGCCGCACGCTTTGGTGATGCCACTGCCCCGTTCCCAAGTTCGTAATCGGATCCGGTGTTCAGTAAGAGCCGTGGCGAACTGCACATTGATTCGATTCGGAAAAGCCTGAGCACATTCAATTTTAGGACCAAAATGATCCAACCGAACAGTTTCACAATCGGGAACAAAGGCGACGTAGTGCGGGTTGCCGACGTCAACCTGTACCCCGGGGAATGGTGAATCCAAACCATCTGGAAGAGCAGTGATGGTTGCTGCCCCCATGTTGACGGCAACGTGATCTTCACCAGCTTCACCCAGACTTTGCACTTCACACTCGCGAGTGCCACTTTGTGTCACCACCGCACCAGACCACAGCTGTTGCAGCCGACGTGCGTGCTGAGCAGCCACCGCCCGAATGCCATTGCCACACATTGCCCCTTCGGAACCATCGGCATTGAAAATTCGCATACCCAAAGGGTCCTTACCCACCAAAATCATGCCATCAGAACCCACACCGCATCGACGATCCGACCAACGAGCCGTCCAAGACTTGGGGTCTCTGCTGCCAAATTCTGATCGATCGACCAACAGGTAGTCGTTGCCCAATCCATGCCATTTTTCAAACCGAACACTCAACGGATGATCTCGCCCAAATCAACAACGATTCCTCCGCGGCGGTACCAATCCACCTGCAGACAGTCCTTGTTCAGACTGGTAAACACCAATGCCGGAACACCGTGTTGCTCTGCAGCTTGCAGGTCAGTTGAACCAGGCCCGGCAACCGCGGACATATTAAGAGCACGGGCGTGCAGGTGGAATGGGATTGCACCATCAAACATCTGACGGAAATCCGAGGCGGTTCGTTGGAAGAGGCCGTCATCGTTTTCGCCTTCTCCCGGACCGGACAACATTATCCAACCATCAATATTCCAATCAAGAATCCCACCCCATTCAGTGGTTTGGTCCTTCAGATCAAGATCACGTGCACGGAACAATGCTCTGCGTATGGGCTTGGTGTTCAGAGCATTCTGGACAAGCCGAATGGACAATCGGTCCATCTCACGCAGCTGAGATTGATCAAGATCAATGGGTCGCCCACGAACGTCTCCCTGTCGACGTCGAGGTGCAGCTTCAGGGACCCGCAAAGGAGCTGGGGTCGGTGCCCGGGCAGCCAATTTGATTGTCGCCCAATCCGAAAAAGAAGAAACTGTTTGGTTTGGACGTTGGCCATCCCACGTGGCCAAATGGGCAACGTCGAGGGCGGTGCTTGGACGAAGCCCAAGGGCCCCGGACGCCGCTTCAACCTGAGCCGAGAAATCCGGATTTTGATCGAAAACCAACTCCGACGAAGGATTTTGATCCGCAGAACACGCTGAGAGTCCGATACCCAATACCAAAATCAATACCCTTCGCATGCATCTCATCCTACGACTGGTGCTGTATCATGGTCGTATGTCCAAGAAACAAGTGGAAACAATCTTGGAGGAACTCCGCCCGGCCATCCAAGCTGACGGAGGGGACGTCCATCTTGTTGACGTGACCAGCGAGGGTGTTGTTCAGGTTCGATTCGAAGGCGAATGCCTGCGTTGCCCCAGTCGTGACATGACTTTACGTTCGGGCATCGAAACGACCATCAGGGCCCGCCTTCAGAACATCACAGGGGTCGAAGAAGTCAAAAACTAAGGCTCCTTCCCCAATCCACCATTGGCTTCAAATTTGACACTAGACCTTCTCGTCCTCATCGGATAGGTTTTATCCCCCGCGCCGAGGATCGGCGTTGATCCGCAGGAGGCGATCCAACATGCTTGTCATCACAAGACGCGAAGCTGAAGAAATTGTCATTGGTGATCCCAAGAATCCAATTGGGGTGGTTCGCATCGCCAGCATCAAAGGGGATCGGGTCCGAGTGGCCCTTGAATTCCCTCGTGACGTGCCAGTGCACCGCCGTGAAGTTGCTCAGGACATCGTGGATCGTGGCGACAGACCTGGATCAGATGACACGGATATTGCGGGCAGAATCGGGTAAACACCTGGCACAACAGCCCCACTCCTCAAACAAAAAAAAAGACCCTCGAACATCCACCCAGTCCGAGGGTCCCTGATCGATATGCCATCCGTGGCAATCGAAATTTTTGATCCGATCCGTGGATCTTAAACGGCCGTCCTTGGCCGATCACCGCATCCTTGCGGTGGAATTCATGAATCAATGGCCTTTCGGCGCTGTTCCGACTGATCGACCTTGTCCCGGAACCCCTTGGCGAAATGCACCTTGTCGTCCGTGGATTGGAAGTCGAGTTTGATGTACTGCCCCGCACCAATCAAATGAACCTTGTCTCCCGACGCAACCGATTCGCGGATGTGACTGGGGATGAGCAGCCGTCCTTGGCTGTCGAGTGATACAGGGTGAAGTGTTCGATAGAAATCCTCGAGTTCGAGGTGAGTGTCGATCGCGGCCTTGAGTCGATCGACTTCGTCGTCGAGCGTTGATTGCGGGAAGACCCAAAGAATCCCAGGCGCGTACGTCTGAAGAAAGATCTGAGGCTCGCCCAAACCACCTCGAAGTGACTTCGGGATGGTCAGTCGCCCCTTGGGGTCGACCAGCTGACCTCTGAATTCTCCGAAGAACTTCATGCATTGGGACCCTTGACCTCAGCGTGTCCCCACCGACGGCAGGGCTCGGCTCGAATGTACGGAATCTTTAGGAAAGTGCAACCACTTTTACACATTTTTCCCCACTTTTCCCCACTTAGATTTCAGGACATCACCGATGCCCATGTCTCAAGAAATCTGTGGACTTTCGTTGCTCGATGCTGATTTGGATGCAAACTGCTGCCTGGAGGTAGTTTGCATGCGTGAAGCGTTTGAAAATATTCCGGCCGGGCCCATGGATTGGCTTCCCACCGGTTCTTTTTTGATCACTGCCACCCACGACAAACGATCCAGTGGTCTCATTATTGAGAACGCCATTTTGTGCTGTCCCGACCCCAGAATCATCCTGGTGGCCATGCCATCTGGTCGCCACGTTGAGCCTCTGATGCGGGACAACCGCCACTTTGGCCTGACCCCCGTTGGACACGAGGAGCGCCTCCTTCCCCGAGCCTTTCCGGACGATGGTGAAAGCCACGAAGACATGTTCTTGACCATTCCTTGCCGTGTTGGCCCGGGGGGCACCATGATCCCTCGTCGGTGCGAGTCATGGGTTGAATGCGAAATCATTCGTCATATCGATCTTGAAGTCGGACACCGGCTGTGGGTTGGTCGCGTCATCGCCAGCGGAGAAGCCGCCACAACCCCAAAGCGGCGATCCATCAAAGCAAAATCAAACTGATTCAAAACCCAAGTTGGGTCAGGGCATGCTTGATGTGCTGGTCAAAGACCACCGGTGAGAATTCATTCGCCCGGGCCACAGCGCAAGACACATCCCAATGGTTGTGTATGAGTTTTTGAACACCTGCATCGATTGATTTCACATCTTCAGCATCAACTTGAATACCAACGTCTTCAGTCACAATTTCCGCATGACCTCCAGTGTGATGCACTAAGACGGGACAACCACATCCCATTGCTTCCACCACCGTTAGACCGAAATCCTCTTCGTGCAATTGGACAAATGCGGCTGCGGTCCGATAGAGCTTCCGAAGTTGTTCATCATCCACTCGACCAAGAAAGGTGATTCTCTTTCCGGCATTCCGGCGAAGGCGGGCACTTTGAGACCCCTCACCCACGACCAACAATTTTTGGTCATGCCTTTCAGCCATAGCCATCACTCGGTCCAGTCGCTTCGCAGGCTCTATCGCCCCAACCCAGAGCAGAAAATCTTCTCGCGCAGACGCATCTGGCTTGAAGAAATCCGTTCGAGACGGCGGATACACAACCAGTGCTTCACGGCCCCAAGCGGAGCGAATACGACGGGCAGTATGAGCACTATTGGCCAAGATCATGTCTGGCTGCTGACCGGCTCGCCAATCGAACCAACGGAACCAGGGACTCGCAATGTCCAAAGCAAGACCTCGAAAGAATCCACCTGGACCCGATCGATAGGCATGACGTCCCTCCCGTGCCCAACGAATGGGCGCGTGGCAATAACACAAATGTTTGGCCGCTTTGGGAGCCCGCAATCCGGCCACAAAAGCGGAACTTGAGCTGACGAGTAAATCACAATCCGGCACGGTGGTTGATTTGATCGCCAGCGGCATCAATGGGGCCAAAGCTCGGCGAAATGAACCGGATGCCCCGGGAATCTTCTGCAACCAGCTGGTTTGTCGATCCGTTCGATCCAGGATCCCCCCAAAAGAAAGACCAGAATCCACCAAGGTCACGATGCAATCAGGTTCAAGAAGATCTGCAAGTTGCGCAAGAACTTGTTCACCGCCCCGCGGCGCCACCAGCCAATCGTGGGCAAGAACAACGCGCGGCTTCACGTCGCGTCAGGAAAGGGTTTTTCGAATGCGCTGCAACTCTGGAAACAGGTTTTTACCTGGACACAGGGTCGCACCCAATTCTCGGTGGCCATACACACGTCGGCCCGGCACTTTGTAATAGCGGCTAAATCGCTGCAGGGCGTCTTGAAGCGCGAGGACTTGGTTCCGAGTAGGGCGCTGTTCTTCAAAATTCCCCATGACCAGTACCCCAAGATTACTGGGGTTTTCATCTTTCACATGAGCGCCTTGGTACTTCAGGGGACGACACTGCCAGACCCGACCTCGTCCATCGATCGCAAAGTGGTAGCCAATGTCATTCCAATTTCGGCCGCTGACGTGCGCGGTGTAAATTGAACGAAGGCGCTCTACAGACTTGGTGAAATTGTGCTTCCCCTGCCAACGCATGGCATCGTGATGCACGGTAATTCGATCTGGAAGCGCCGAGTTGGGCCGATCACTCGAAGAAGGCGTCCCGTCAAACCAGTTCAACCCATTTCCTGAGCGCGGCTTGCTCTTGGTCCACGTCTCGCGAGAGATCAAAGGACCAAATCGAAAGTTTGCTCCAGCGACTGTCTTTTCTACCGATGGAGTGGCCGCAGCAATGCCAGTTCCGGCCTCTGGCGGTAGCCCGATTGGTGAGGGTCGCATGGCCACCCCCTTACCGCTGTTGTACTGACAGCCGGCCGCCAAAACCCCGGCGGTGAGAAGCAAAAAGCGACGACGATCAGCTTGATCAAACCCACTTGGCATTGGATGGCCTCCTTCGATCCCGAACCAGCGTATCGGATCAATCCATGGCACTTCTGCAACCACGAAAGATGGCCTTCATCCCCAAGATGC
>PAFA01000040.1 GCA_002700845.1 Phycisphaerae bacterium
TCACATATGGACCGAGCCGCTGCTGACGCAAAGTTCGGTCGTGGGGCAGTTGTCCCACTCTCGCAAGCTGAGTTTGCCCCGCAACTGCAGCGACTTTCTGAAATCGCCTTGATGCGAGTACTCGCTCCCTTGGTGTTGTTGGTCGAAGACCGCCCCGGGCCTGGGCGAGTGCCGGTACCGGGTCGCTCTTTTCGAGAGCTGAAAATTTGCACCTTGATACCTGGGGCAATCCATGAATTGATCCCCACCATTGCCGCCGCAATTGATGCCTCAGCCCATTTGCAGCAGCCCGTAGGCGTCTTGTTGGCTCCGGGCATCTGCCACGGGGGTGGCTTGCTTCCAGTGGGGCCAAATCGAGAGCCAAACGACGCCCAAGGAATGCTCGCACGAGCCCGGCGCGAGGCCATGATGGGTGGTGGCTCGGCCAATGTGTCCGAAGTTTTTGCCTCAATGGAACTGGATCGGCTTGAACACATTCCCAATGTGGGCGAAATGGCGGACGTTGGGATTGTTGCTGCTGGCGAATCGGTTGTCGCCCTTCGCACCGTACTCGATGACGAGGGGAGACGGCATCGGGTTCCTCTTCTGGCTCTGCGATCACTTCTTCCCATCAATGAATCTGCGGTGGAACGGCTCCTTGAGCGCTGCCGAAGAGTCTTGGTGTTTGAGCCTGGTGGATCAGGTTTGGAATGGCGGGTCCTTCAGGTTGCCGAGCGGATGCGTCGCGCCGCTCGTCGGCCAGCAGAAGTCCTCCCCGGTTTCCCCGTCGGTCTCCCGGCTCCTGCAAATGCACAGCCCACGGCATTCGCACATGCACTGCGTCGACTTGATGGTGTGGTGGAGTCATCTCCTGAACCAATGAGTCTCGAGCCCCCACCGCGTGGGTCAAGCGTAGGTCTGGCAGGGGCAAAGATGGCGGTGATGCGTGCGCTTCGCAGTTTGCCTGAGGGTGCTGCAATCGATGACGAGTCTGCAGAAACATTGGTGGTGGTCGGAGTGGATTCCAATCGGTTCCTCGAACGTATCGCAGCCCATAGAGATCAACCGGCCTGTTTCATAGGCCTAGATTTTGACGGTGAGCTGGAAAGGATGGTGCGTACCCGTCATACGAACCTCACGATCACTCGACGAACCATGCAGGATCTTGACCGCTTGACTTCTGACATCACACTTGCGGGCCGAGAAAATGACATCTCCGTGGTGATGCTTCGTGATGAAGATCCACCTCGCTGGGATATTGAAGCCACCCGTCGCCGCTATCGAGATTTAGATCGCCTCGGTTATGCCACACGAAGAAGGATCTTCCTCCCGCTTCGAAGCATCTCGGCCCTCGGCCAAGGTGCGGAGGCGCTTTCAGAACGTGTTCTTTCCCATCGAATTGAGACGGCCAGTCAATTGGAGCAAGAGACCAGGACCCAGGGACCAACGGTCGAGTTTCGTCCTTTGTTGCAGTTGGTGCAAGTTCGTCGCGAAGCTTCCCCCTCTTTTCTTCCCGGGGAACTCCCTGAGCCTCCACGTCCTCGATTAAGCGACGCTCGTGCTTTTCGTTTGCACTTCGCAGGGACCCGCGGACCTCGCGGTGGCCTTATTTGTGAAGTCATGGCTCGGGCGGCCGCAGCGGATGATTTGGCACTTCGTTGGATTCACGACTCGACCGCTTGTGGACCCGGTTGGCGAGCCTCAACGCAAATTGTGCTGTCCACGACCACAAAAGAGGAGGGATTGAGCCCGCGTATTCCTGATGGTTGCGCGGATCTCTTGCTCGGTGTGGAAGGTGCTGAAGCCGCCCGGGCGGTGTACGGAAGGATTGCCAAATCAGACCGGACCAGAGCCATTGTGAATGGCGGAGCACTACGCGGTGATGGCACAGACCGACCCTGGGGTGAACTCACACCTTCGGTAGAGGCTTTGCTGCAAGAACACACTCAGTTGTCGCTTGTTGATCTCGCGACGCCAGCTCGGAAAACATTCGGAACCGATCGTGCCATGGACATGATGCTTTTGGGGTTTGCCTATCAGCGAGGCGAAATTCCATTGCGAGGTGCGGCGCTTCAGAATGCCCTTCTCGAGGTCGAGCGAGAAGGTTTTGGTCGTTTGGAAGAGGCTTTCTTGTTTGGGCGTTCGGTTGCCTGTGGTGGTGGGGAAATTGAGTCTGCCGAGACCTCATCACGTCGTCACCGTTTGCGATTGGAGCGTTCGCTCATCAAGGGTGGGAGATGGGGGCAGCGGGTCCGCCATGATGTTCGGCGTGTCAACTTGGCATTTCGATGCTTCGATGCCTCAGATGCCCCCTTGGCTGAATCTACCCGTCATTTGATCTTGGTCTCTCTTGTTCGCGCCCATGAATGGGGACGTGCGTCCGTCGCCCGCTCATTCGCGGATCTTCTGGTCTCCCTCGCGCCAATTCTGATTGAACGCTCGGAACGAATTCCGGAGGTGGTCCAGGTTTTGGTCCGCTTCTTATTGCCCGACGATGCTATCGCGTTGGCCACACTTGGGGAATCGCTGGAGCATCGGATTCGTTTGCGTCAGATGCTTGATTTGCGTACTGCTCGGGGTGACACCGTTGAACGGCGATACTTGACGGAGGTCGTCCTAAGGTCAGGTGATCGGCAGTGGCGTGGTCGATTGCGAACAGGTCCTGGCGCGGCACGGTCGCTTCGGGCAATGAGAGTCATTCTGCCTGAGTGGTTGCGAGGCGCAGCCAATGACCGAGAACGTAAGAATTTGGTCCGGGATTTGGCCTTGCGTCTTTGTCGCCGTGAGCAGTTGGATGCAGATTTGGCCGCATTCCGCATGCTTTCTGAGGCTGACGACCCCAAGAGTTTGTGCCCGAAGCTCATTCGAGATTGGATCAGCCCGAAGACTTCGATTCGTGTTTAAGTTGACCGCATGCGGCGGCAATATCCCGTCCGCGACTTTTTCTGATAATGGCATTGACGCCATTTTGCCTGAGTACGCCTTGGAACCGAATGACCGCTTCATCACTTGGGCGTTGAAAAGGAAGATCTTCCACTTCATTCCATCGAAGTAGATTGACGGAGCCGCGGAGACGACGAACCACATCGACCAAGGCTTGGGCATGCTCCGGTTGGTCATTGACTCCCGCAAGAAGAACATATTCAAGCGTGATTTCTCGACCGGTTCGATCAAACCATGCAGCGCACGCATCCAATAATTCGTCGATGGTGCTGTATGCGGCCCACGGGATGAGTTCTCGTCGCAAATCATCCGTGGGAGCGTGGAGGCTAAGGGCAAGCTTGACGGGGATTTCAAAACTCAGCAGTTTTTGAATTGCTTGAGGAAGTCCAACGGTCGAGATTGTCATTCGTCTGGCCCCCAATCCGGCGGCATCTGCCTCGTGTAAACGCCGAATGGCATCGGTAACGGCTTGGTAGTTGGCGAGAGGTTCGCCCATCCCCATGAATACCAAGTTCGTAATGCGGCCGCCTCCAAGATGTGACAAGCGGTGAACCTGTTCAACAATTTGCCCCGCCGTAAGATTGCCGTCGTGCCCGCCGAGGCCAGTTGCACAAAATTTGCAACCAACTGGACATCCGATTTGACTTGAAACACAGGCCGTACGTCGAGTCTCGGTGGGAATCATCACACATTCAGTAGCGCGTGAGGTGTCGAGGATTGGAAGCGTCGCATTGCTTCCTGGTTTGGGCCATGCCGTGAGGAGCTTCTGTGTTCCATCACTTGCGTGCTGCTCTGTGACAACAACTGACTCATGCAAGGTGAGGTGTTCTCTTACGGCAGTTCGGGCCTTATCTGAGATGTTGGACATCTGTTCTGGTTCCAGAACCCCATGTTTCCAAACCCAATTTCGAAGCTGCTTTGCCGTGAACTTGGGGAGATCCCTTTCGATACACCAAGCTTGGAGCCCGGCCAGATCAAGGTCAAAGAAATTCAAAGCATCCCACCTTCGGAAGTGATCGGTGTGAACGCGATTGATTCGCGGTTCATCCAGTCTCGGGTGACTCGGTCAGCATCGATTGAGATCCCTTCGCGTGGTATCTCGTGTCCTTCGGCGGCAAGTACTTTTCGCATGGTGGCTGGCAAGGCAAATTCCATCGCTTCCCCTGGCGCATCAATGACATCTATGGCCGCACTGTAATTGGATTGAAGGTGAGAAATGACTTGTTGGACCAAATCTTCTGGAGCGCTGGCTCCGGCAGTTACAAGTACTCGCTCCGCGTTATCGAGAAAGTTTGAGTCAATCTCACGCACGTCGTCAATACGCATCGCCTTGGTGCCGCGATTTTCAGCAATCTCTGCCAGTCGAACAGAGTTCGATGAGTTGGATGACCCAATGACCAAGACCCGGTCCACGTGTTGGGCGAATTTTGCGACCACACCTTGCCGGTTTGTGGTCGCATAGCAAATGTCTTCACCCGGGGGGGCTTTGATCTGTGGAAAGCGTCTCTTCAGGATCATGATGATTCTTTCAGCGTCATCGGTACTCAGTGTGGTTTGGGTCAGATAGACCACCCTTTCGGGATCCTTGACTTCAACGGATTCGGCATCGGCTTCGGACTCGATGACCCGAATATCACCTGGTGCTTCTCCTCTGGTTCCGATGACCTCTTGGTGTTCAGCATGTCCGATCAGCAAAATGTCCAAACCAACCTTCGCATACCGAATGGCTTCTCCGTGAACCTTGGTGACCAAAGGGCACGTTGCATCCACAGCTCGTAGGTTTCGTAATTTGGCTTGTTTGCGGACTTCGGGACTTACCCCGTGAGCACTGAATACCAGGACTGAACCTTCGGGAATCGTATTGATCGCTTCCGTGAACACCACGCCTTTGGCCTCAAATCGATTCACGACGTGGCGGTTGTGCACAATGTCGTGGTAGACGTAGATCGGCTCGTTGAGCACATTCGTCAATCGGTCAACCACTTCGACCGCCATGGCGACACCCGCACAGAAACCTCGTGGATTGGCCAATAGGACTCGCATGTTGGGGAACTTTAGCCTCCGAGTTTGGTGCACTGCATGGCAAAAATGATGCGATCAGCGGCATCTCGAATTCGAAGGTCCATTGGCTTTCCACGACCATGACCAGCTTCGCGATCCACCCAGAGCAGTATGGGATGGGTGGCTTCGTCTTTGGTGTCACGTTGCATAATTGCGGCGAGTTTTCTGGCGTGCATCGGATGGACCCGATTGTCGTTTTCACCCGCGGTGATCAGGACGCTTGGGTATTGCCGATCTGGAACGACGTTGTGGTATGGGGAATAGGGCAGGATCCAACCCAGATCTTTTGCTTGATCGGGATCTCCGTATTCAGGGATCCAGAACTTCGCCATGAGGAACTTTGGATACCGCACCATGTCCAGAAGCGGAACCATGGAAATACTTCCGGCCCAGAGGTCGTACTGTTGAACCGCCGCCACTCCCGCGAGCAGGCCGCCGTTGGAGCCACCCATCGCGACCAAGGCATCTTTTTGGGCAATACCGGTGGCAATCAAGTGTTCACCGGAGGCACGGAGGTCGTCGAAGACATTTTGCTTTCGATCAAGCATGCCGTCTTGGTGCCATGCTTCACCGAATTCACCACCTCCGCGAAGGTTCACTGACGCGTACACGCCACCGGCTTCAATCCACGGCACCATGCTTCCAATAAATCGCGGTGGGATTGTGATGTTGAAGCCCCCGTACCCGTAAACAATGGTGGGTGCTGGACCAGTACTTCCGGCCTTTCGAACCACAAACATTGGCACTCTGGTGCCATCCTTGCTGAGGCACCATTCACGTTGAACGTCAATGGACTCTGGATCGAAGGGTAAATCTGGTGATGCCCAAACCTTCGTGGTTCCATCAGCAAGGTCGATCTGTAAAATTTGATTTGGTGTGTTGAACGAGGCGTAGCTCATAAAAGCGGAGGTTCCGCTCCGTTCCGTCGCGATAGAGGCTGTTCCAAGTCCTGGTAGTGGCAAAGCCCGCACATCTTGTCCTTGAAGGTCGCTGACAAAGAATTGAGTGGCAGCTTCACGTTCCACCGTAAGAATCAATTCACCTCGGCAATACGAAGCAGATTGCAACACCGATCCTTCTTTTGGAGTGAAAACTTGTACCCAATGGTCTTGGCTTGGGCGCCAGAGATCCACCTTCCAAAGTGCGCCGGCCGAGTTGCCCAGCGTTGAGATCATGTACAGCGCGTCTCCGTGAACAAATTGCGGTTCGAACCGGGCTTCGTATCCGATGGCAATCGGCTTGAGGGCTGACTCGCCTTCTTTCAAGAGCGTGCTGGTTCGGGCTGCGAGGACGTCCTGTTTGCTCCAGCCTTCAAAATGAACCGCCACGGCCCAGCGTCCGCCGTCGTGAAGGCGAAGGTCGGGAATACGGCTCGGCTTTTCCTGGGTAAGCAACGTTTCATCGTGTCGGGGGTGACGCCCGATGGTGTGGTGTCGGAATACTCGGGAGTAAGCGTCGTTGGGGTCGGTCAGAATGCCGTAAACAAATCCCGTGCTGCCACGCCATCCGCAGAATTCCGCCTTGCCGGGAATTTCTTCGGTAAGCCAATCCCCGGTCTCCGCATTCAGGATGTGCAAGATGCTCATCTCGTTCCCAGCCCGAGAGAGCCCGAAGGCAATGTGTTTCCCGGTTGCATCTGGAGCGAACCAATCAATTGCCGTGAGCCCGTCGTTGTCCAACGTCGCGGGATCCAATATGGTTTCCGCCACGCCTTCGGCCCCGCGTCGACGCATCAGTGAGGCTTGCTTGGCGTTGCCACGGCGTTCTAGGTTGAAGTGGAGTTCGTCTCTGACGGTTGGCAACCCAATGCTGTCTACTCGGTAAAGCTCCTCAATTCGATCTTCAACCCGCTCTCTGCGCGGATGTGCATCGAGTGCAGATCGGGTTCGATTGTTTTGCCGATCCGTCCAGGCTTTGACTTCTTCAGATTCTGCTTCGAGTGGTTCCAGCCAGCGAAAATCATCTTGGATGTCATAGCCATGGATGGTCTCGGTCAGTGGTTCGAACCGGGTGGGAGGTGCAGGAGGCACTTCAGAAGAAAGAACCTGAAAAGTCAGCAGTGGAAGGACATGAAGCATATGAATCACTCTTCGGTTGGATTAGGCCAAAGTGGCCACTGCAGTTGCAGCGTCGTGTTGGCGAGGCGGGAATGTATGGAGGCGGATGGCCTCTGGCATTGATGCCAGTGCATCGAGCACGGTTGGGTCATTTGTCGGGTCAACATCGAGAAGCACACAGGAATGCTGCATATTGGAGTCAAGCGATTCAGCATTAATATTGAGCCCAACCTTGGCGATTGTGGCATGCAGTCGGCTTAGAACCCCGGGGACATTGTGGTGGATGTGCAAAATTCGAAGTTGATCTGCTCGTGGGCGAAGGCTCACTTCGGGAAAGTTCACCGCACCATTTGTGCTTCCAGTGGTCAGAAAACGAGCCAGTTTCTCGGCAACATCTCTGGCAATGTTTTCTTGGGCTTCTCGAGTGGATCCCCCAATATGCGGGGTCAGAATGACATTCTCGATGCCACACAGCTCGTGGCCAAAAGATGCATCATTCTCGGAAGGTTCTTCTGGAAAAACATCAATGGCAGCGCCTGCGAGATGGCCAGTTCTGAGCGCGACTGCAAGTGCACCAAGGTCCACAATGGAACCGCGGGCATTGTTCAGCAAAAAGGCCCCAGATTTCATTTTGCTAATGGCGTCAGCATCAATCATGTTCTGGGTCATCGGGGTATCGGGGACATGGATTGTGAAGACATCGGATTCACGAAGCAATGTTTCGAGGGAATCGACCTGACTGGCGTTCCCAAGGGGGAGTTTGGGCTGGTGGTCGTGGTACAGCACTCGCATTCCCATAGCCTCGGCGAGGACAGAAACCTGAGCCCCAATATGTCCATAGCCCAGAATGCCGAGGGTCCGGCCGCGTATTTCGTGAGCGCCACTCGCTGATTTACGCCAGCGGCCTGTATGCATGCCCGCTGACCGATCAAACAATTTACGGTGCAGGCAAATTACTTCTCCAAGTACCAGCTCGGCCACGCTTCGGGTGTTTGAGAATGGGGAATTGAATACTGGGATACCAAGGCCAGCGGCACAGTTGAGATCAACCTGATTGGTCCCAATGCAGAAGCATCCCACCGCGCTTAGTTTGGGCAGGCTCTCAAAGGCTGCGGCATCGAGTGTGGTTCTTGAGCGGATCCCAAGGCCTGAGATTGAGTTCCGGAGATCACAATCGACATCTGTTAGACGAGGGGCCCGCCGAACGTGAACTGATTCTTGGTGCAAACGGGAGTCCGCAGCATCATGAATGCCTTCGAGCAATAGGGTGGAGGGGGTCATGTAACGTTGAGGATACCGGGCCTATTCCCATCACATCACGTGAAAATCGTATGTGTTGCTTCATCAGTATCGTCGCATGACGCCGATCACCACGCCCTGAATGACGCATTCTCGCACCATGATTGGGGCAAAATCGGGATTCGCCGGTTGCAGACGAATCATGCCATCTGCTTCCTTGAAATAGGTCTTTAGCGTCACCTCGTCTTCACCAATCAACGCAATCACCCGTTCGCCATTCCGGGCCGTCTGTCTGCGTTCCACAAGGACGTAATCGCCATCAAGGATTCCTTCGTCCCGCATTGACTCGCCCCGAACTTCGAGCGCGAACGTCCCATGCTTTTCACCAATGCGTGGGCCAAATAAATCCTCAAGGTCTAGTTGTTCGGATTGCGCGCAGGCCTCAATTGGTAAGCCTGCCGCCACTCTTCCTACCAGAGGGAATGACAGGGAACGTTCTTCATCTGGAAGAACAACGTCTTCAGCAAGAGCTAAGGAACGGGTGCGGTTCGGCTCCTGCGTCAGAACTCCCTTCGACACGAGCTGCTTCACGTGCTCGTGCACGGTGACTTTGCTGACGCCCAGGACGTCGGCCAGCTCTTGCATCGTCGGGGAACAAGCATGGCTCATCCGATGCGTTCGAAAGGCCCGAAGCAGATCGAGCTGACGCGGCGTGAGGTTGAGTTGTCCTTGTGGATGTCTGCCCGGCATGAGGAAGGTTCTCCGAGAAAAGTGAGGGGTGAGTGGAATCTGATTGTTTGTGGAGCCCTCGCACATTGCGAGGATCCGATGTTTGCATGGCGCGGGTTATCCCGCGAATTCGATCGGCACGGCAACGCAACTGAAGCAGTGCCACTCGGTAGCGTGCGAGTGTGTTTGATGTACTGGTGCCAGGAGGTGTCGCTACGGCATCTTCGTGGTCCAAGAATCCAAGCCACCTTGCCAGTCGTCCACGCAGCCGCCATCGTTGCATGACTTCTGGGTTGTTCGCATCAATGGATCTTGAGGCATGTGCTGTCTTGCCTTGTATTTTTCGCCGTGAGCGTCCGAGACGGCGGGTGGAGTCGCCGTCTCGGTTGCCCTCAGATTGGTCATGACGGTCGTCGCCTTCGCTCGACGATTCGCCATGACGGTGATTTGATTCAGCACCTTCACGGTTTCGATTGGTTTCAGTGAACTGCCGTACGGCGACTTCAGAGACCACTCGGAGACCGACCGGTGAATCTGGACCATCGACGATCGTGCCTTCTGTGACGATGTGGGTTCGGTAGCCAGCACCGGGGCCAAGACTGACAAGTGGGTGGGACATTGCAGGGTTCTCCATTCGCTTGCCCTAACATCGACCGAACCGTACGGGTTTCGTGAGGGTCGAGTCGGCAAATCACACTGTTTGATGACAGAATGTGTCAGTCTCGCGTGATTTGTTCAAAAACACCCTCTTTCTGTCCCTCTGGTCATACTTCAAGCATGCCATCCCATCCTCATTGGACCGCTCCGTTGACCGAATGGTGGAATTCCTCTTCAATCCCATTGGAAAAGCGTGGCCGCGTTGGATTGCACCACTGGGCTCTAGATCCTGAGGGGCGATTTCTAAATCACGGCTCGTATGGCGCTCGCTTGCGGGAAACATTGGTGTGTCAGCAACGGCAAGCCTTGCGGATTGATGCTGATCCCATGCGTCGGCTCACGGACCATCTTGAATCTGATCTCGATATCGCTCGTCACGGGATTGCGAATCGGCTTGGGGCCGATCCCAATGGTTTGGTTTTTTGTGAAAACGCAAGCACTGCTATTGAGTCGGTACTTCGCAGCATCTCTTTTGCTTCAGGCGACCGAGTGATTTGTCTTGGGCATGTCTACAACGCAGTGCGGCAAGCAGTCAAGCGGCGCTGCGTGGAGACGGGTGCGATTGCGATTGAAGTACCAATGCCGCTTCCGTTTGATTCTGATCAGTTGGAACGAGACGTGTTGGCAGAGGTGAGAAATGGTGCATCACTCTGCATTTTGGATGCGATCACCAGTGGCTCGGCGTTGCGGATCCCTTGGGCATCGTTGGCGGCAAAAGTAAAAGCATGTGGTGTCCCTGTTCTTATCGATGCTGCTCATGTTCCTGGTCAAGATCCGTTGATTCTTCGTGATCTTGAATTTGATTGGTTTGCTGGAAATTTGCACAAATGGACGGGGGCCGCGCTCGGATCAGCCATTCTTTCCGTAGCGTCAGAACGACGAGACCAGACCTTGGCTCTGGTGACCAGCCATCACTGGGATGAAGGCCTGTCCCGTTCTTTTCATTGGACGGGTACACGAGATTGGTCTCCGTGGTTAACCGCGGCTGATGCTTGGGATCAGATGGAACAGTTTGCTGGTGGTTGGGACACCCTCCGGTTCTACCAACGGACGGGGTCAAAAGCTCTAGACGACGCCTTCACTTTGGCTTTTGGCACCACAAGTATCACTCCAGAATCATCTCGAACCGCAATGTGCTCTGTTCCTTTGCCGGCATCCTTGCAGCAAGTTGATTGCCTGTCCTTTGAACGACAGCTTGACCAGCGATTTGGTCTAAGAGTCCCAATACATGTGCTGTCGGGTTGCACGATGGTTCGAGTCAGTATTCATTTGCATACGGAACTTGACGATGTCATTGCCTTGGGGGAAGCCATCTTGCAATGTGCCGACGAGTCCTCCTGAGAAATCCACCGACAATTCGTTGAAGATGCTCGGGGTTCCCATACTTTTTTATGTTGAAGAGAAAAGTGTGGGGGCATCAAATTTGTACTTTGGCATGATTGGATTTGTGTTTCATTGCCTACCCAAGATCGAATCTTCTCCTGGCGATCGGGTGGATCCTGTTGATGTTCGTTCTTGGGTCTTGATCGATGTTGCTGTTCAACCCTCCGACTCAAACTTTTTGTTGTCGAGCCACACTTCCTGTCAGGGTGACCACGCGTTGGTTTACGAGAGGAAGACGTTGCTGCTTGCGTCCTCGTCATTCAAGAAGGAGAGCAGCGATCAATCGAGCCAAGGGGGAGATGTGGCGACCCATCGGGGCTTCAAATCCCCACAGAAATTCAGCGGTAATGGAAAAAACGGGCTTTTGGAATACACAGGTCCATTCACATCGCTCTACGTCATGGATCAAGATCGCTTGTTGGTTGTCGCTCGTGTGAAAGATCAATCCTCAAGAGATGAGGTGTTGCTGCTGTTGCAACGTGAGCATGGGCAGTGGTTCCATTGGCCACTCTTGCGTGAAGGCCACGATTTTGGCCAGAAGACACTTCAGTCCATTCGTGGTGTTTGGGGTGAGTCCAAGAGGGTTGATTCTGATTCAAATCAACGTATGGACACGACGTCCAATTTGGATGAAGGCCAATGCTTTCTTTGGGGGCTGTGCCACAGTGATTCAGGTTGGCAGGATCGGCATTTGAAAATTGTCTGGGACTTTTCAATCCGACCCGTACAGGTCCAAGTAGAACTCTCGCAATTCGACGCCGGCCATTTCTCGATTCCGGCTGAATTGGAATCCTTCCCGTTCAAAAAGTTGTACCGCAGCCGTTTGTTCGAGTCGTGCATCCAAGATGACTTTCAAAAAGCCTTGGGCTCGACAGTGCCCGAGAGCGGCGCGGAGCAACTTTCCCGCAATGCCCTGACGGCGGAAGGCAGGCGTGACGCGCAGACGTCTCATTTCGGCAACATCAGCTTTGGTGGCCACGACCCCAACCATCCCAATCACGTGTTCTGTGGGGGCGGAGCTTTGCAGCGTCTCAGCATCTTCATCCAATTCTCGAGGGACTACGGCAACCCAAAATCGGTTGTGGATTGAACCGATATATGTGGCATCAAAGTGTTCTAAATCAATCGGCCTGGTTGTTTGACGAACAGCTGACAGGTCACTGGAATCTTGTGCATTTCGCTCATGACCGCTCTCGCCATGCAGCGCGATGATCGAGTCCGCATCGGCCGAAGTGGCTTCACGGATCATGATTTGTGACGGTGTCGCACCGCCAGATGAGGTCGGATCTTCAAGATCGCGCATCGATCGAGCGTACCGGTGAAGTTGATCGTGCACCAGCCAAGATAAAGACTGTTCCGAGAATTTCGACCGAAACGGCATTCTTAGCTTGTGAGGCCGCGAATTTTTTCTTTGTAAGCGGCTTTCAGTTCTTCCAGATCGCCAAAGTAGGCGATGGCGCCCCACCGGCCAAGGTGGGCGTTTCTGGAGCGACCGCCCCGGGAAATGACTGCGGGGTGATTCATCACGGTGCGCCGGAATCTGCCCTTTGCGGCATCCTGCAACATTTGCTCAAATCCTGCTCGGTAGGGGCCTTCTTGATCTGCCAGAAGCAGTGCAAGTGCCCAAACCTGAGCGTAATAGCCTAGGAGTTCGTCGTTCCGCCGCCCTCCAATAAATGATTGCACGGGTCGATCTAGCAACTCTTCTAGAGGAATAAGGCGGCCCGAACGGGCCAGATCACGTAACCGCCTTCGGCGTTCCCAGTTGTCCCAGGGGCGGAACGCCGGATTGTCGTCGGCGGGGCGAAAGCGAAGACCTTCCATGTAAGTCGCGACACCTTCATCCAGCCACGAGGGGATGCTTTCTTGAAACGTTGATTGAACGTATTGATGCCAACCTTCATGAACAGCGATGGCAAAAGTGTCCCGATCTCGCCCAGCCCAATCGATGTAGTACAAGTAGCCCGTGCCATTGATGGCAAATCCGCCGCGACCAATGGATCCCAGCGCCTCAGCTTGTCTGGGGAGAACTTGCCGGGTCTTGGCAAGCCATTGGTTGCGGTCACCGAGGACAAAGGTGTCCAGTATGGCTTTGGGCTCAGGAAGCAGGCCGAAAGATGTTTGATATCGAAACACCGCGTGTTCGAGCAAGATTGGCAATCGATCCATGACCCGCTCGTAGCGAATATTGCTGCGGATGAGGTAGTGCCGGCTGGCCATGATTCGGCCCGACTTCCCAGCAAAAGACCATGGGGCAATTTCGACATCGGTGTTGATGTTGTTGAGAGCGGAGATGGAAACCGAAGCAACGCTGGCTTGAGCAGGATTCACGCTTGAAGGTGTGGTGGCACCAATCGCAACTTTCGGTGAATCGGTGTTGTTGGACACCTTTACATCACCGCAGCCCACGCATATCAACAGCAAGCAACAGATTCGCATGTTCCGAGCATATGCCGAGAGCAGGTGAAGCGTCTGTTGTGATCCCGAACGGATCAGCTTTGAATCGCAGCGAGTGCCACTTCAGCAGCGGCAAGATCCCGTTGGGCGTCCTCGAACCGCTTTCGAGTCTCGGCAACCACGGCTTCAGGTGCGTTGTCCACATAGCTTCGATTGGCGAGGCGTTTTTCAAATCCCTCGACGGACCGTTTGGCTTGATCCACAGCCTTTTGGAGACGCTCAAGTTCAGCCTCGGCATCAAGTCCGCCGGAGGTCTGAATGGCCAATCCGCGGCCTTCAAAGGTTGCTGGTGCGGAACCAGGCTGGGGGGGGTCGGTGGAAATATGAGAAACGCCTCCCAAGCGTTCCACCAATCCACTCAGGCCCAAGACCAATTGGTTCGATTCTGTGTCGAGGTGCAGGACAACCTCGTCCCGTGGCTTTAACTGTCGCTCAGCACGAACTCGACGGATCTCATCGACCAAAGCCATCCCGCGTTGGATGAGGTGGTCAAGCTCTTCTTCAAGCGGATCAGCGGCTGGTGCGGTTGCGGTGGCCATGGGTCCTTCGTGATGAGGCAATTCAAATCCAGAGATAATCGATGCGCCACGCGGAATGGCGTTGCCAATTGTTTCGGTAACAAAAGGACATACTGGATGCAGGAGGCGCAAAATTGCGTGCAAGCATTCGGCAAGAAGGCATTGTTGGGCTGGATCATCCTTTGCGGTCCGATTTACAGCCTCAAGGTAGGTGTCACAGAAATCTCGCCAAAGCAGGTCATACAGCGCGTCGGCAAGATCTGCGAAGCGATATTCCTGAATGGCTAGATCGATACGAACCCGGGCGCTTCCGATTCGGCCAACCATCCAACGGTCGATCGGTGGTCGATCTTTGAGATCGATGGACGAGGGCGCTTCGGACAAGCGGTCGAGCCGGCTCATGGTGAACCGTGCGGCGTTCCAGAGTTTGGTGCAGAAGTTGCGACCGGTATCAAATCGATTGGAGGTGTTCCGGGCCAGAGGTGACTCTTCGGTTGGCGTGGCCAAACCAGAAGCATTTCCA
>PAFA01000041.1 GCA_002700845.1 Phycisphaerae bacterium
CTTCATCCATAACTTGGGCCGCAAACATTGCCGCTGGAGACATGCAGTAACTGCTCCACGCCGGGATGAAGCCCCAGGGATAGGTGAAGTTGGCAATGCAGTATTCCTGGGGATCATCGAAGCAGTTGGTGCCGTCCTGACCTCGATTGGTCACGGCATCGATGACGATGGTGTCTTTTGGTGCGTAAAAAGTCTTGTCGTAGAACTTGTTGCCGACGTACACGTTGAAATTCCGCACATTGGGGATGCGGAATGAACCCCAATATTCAAAACCGTTGCTGGGCTCCATCACCAATGGCTGGGCACAGCCATGAATTGGCAATGCGCTGGGCTCGTGCGACCAGATGTAACTGGAACTGGTGCCATCAACATTGGAGGCTGTGCCAAAATTGATCCCGGGGTGCAACCGACCATTTCGAGCCGCGGCGTACCCCTGAAATCCGGTGTCCGCATTGTCACCGTATTTTCCGATGTTGTCGTCAATCAATGTGAATTGACGTCCATTCCATTCCGCGGCGTAACTGGCGTGGGCCACTCCAAGGTTCTTGAGGTTTGACAGCGACTGTGTCAGTTTGGCTTGATCGCGGGCCTTTCCGATTGCAGGAAGCAAGATCGAGACAAGCAGAGCAATGATGGCAATAACCACCAACAACTCAACAATCGTGAAGGCTCTACGTCGTGTCGATGAGGGCATATGCAGGCTCCTGCGGACAAATACCCGCTGGTAAAGAATACCCCGAAATCACCATTGGCGACACAGATCAGGCGATTCGATCCCAATTCGGCCGCTTCTGGGCGTACATTGACCCCGTGATCGTTCTTGCCCTGCTGTTGACGACCGATCCGGGCCACGAGCTGTTTGAACGAAGTATTCGTCCAATGCTTTTGAACCACTGCGTCAGCTGCCATGGAGAAGACAAGATTCGCGGCGGATTGGTCCTGAGCACTCCTGAAGGACTTGCTGCGGGTGGAGATACGGGAGCAGCGGTTGTCCCGCGTAATCCTGATGCCTCCAGGCTCCTTGAAGCACTGGAATACCACAACCCTGACTTCAGAATGCCCCCTGATGGGCGTCTTCCCAGCTCCACAATCGCTGACGTAAAACGCTGGATTGAACTGGGTGCCCCAGATCCCCGGCCGCTTGGCATGACCATTGAGTCGCCTGAAGAATCAGCTCTTTCCTTGGAGCACCGGCTGGACCACTGGGCGTATCGAGAGATGGCACGAACCGCGCCACCCGAATACCCGGCCGCACACCCCATCGACCAATTCGTGCGCCAAAGGCTCGAAGATTCTGGTGGGACGCCATCGCCGCCGGCAGAAGACCATCAAATACTAAGACGCTTGCATCTGTCATTAACGGGGATGCCTCCTACCCTGGATGACCTGCGGTCATTCGCGGAGACCACTCCCGTTGATCGGATTGCATCGGCAATAGACGAACTTCTCGACTCACCTCATTACGGTGAACGTTGGGCTCGACACTGGATGGATGTCACGCGTTACGCCGACTCCAATGGGCTGGATGAGAACACCGCTTTTGCCAACGCATGGCAATGGAGAGACTGGATCATCCGAGCGCTGAACGATGATTTGCCTTACGACAATTTTGTCAAAATGCAATTGGCCGGAGACCTCCTCCCTGCAACCAATGACCGAGACATCGCCCGCGACCGCATTACTGCCACAGGGTTTTTGGGGCTAGGCCCTAAGGTGTTGGCCGAACCAGACAAAATCAAAATGCGGGCTGATATCGTCGACGAACAGATTGACACCATTGGAAAAACATTCTTGGGTCAAACCGTTGGCTGTGCCCGGTGCCACGATCACAAATTCGATCCGATTCCAACTCGGGATTACTACGCACTCGCCGGGATCTTCCACTCAACCCAAACCATGGCGACGTTCAATACGGTCGCCCGGGTACTTGAGCAGCCTGCCGCCCACCCACAAACGCTCGCCGAGCGAAAAAAATGGGAGCAAGACGTCTCCGATACCGAGGCATTCGTCGCCGATCTGCAAAAGAAAATAGATGCCGACCTCCAAGACCAATGGCTCTTAAAACTCCCAGAGGCCCTTGAAGCAGTTGCCCAATTGCCCCACCAACGAATGGACCGAGAAGCAGAAGCATTTGACCGGTCAAATCTCAATCAAGATTTCGACCATTGGGGTCCAGGCATTGGGGTAATCCACACCACGCGGCCTAATGAATTGCAGTTTGTTGAATGGGATGTTGAAATCCCTGCGTCGGGGCGCTGGACCCTCTCTTTCCGCTATGCCTGTGCAGAAGCCCGCCCAGTTCGCATGCTGATCGATGGAAAAGAAATCTCTTCGGAAGTGATTGGGACGCCCACCGGTTCATTCATGCCCGATGGCCAGCAATGGGTCGATGTCTTCACAACGGACTGGGCGGCGGGCCCCAAGACAATCCGCTTGGAGCGTCAGGTCAGCTTTCCTCACATCGATCGAATCTCACTCCGTCCCGAAGAAATTGACCACGAGACCGTTTCAAATCTGAAACGTATTTCAAAAGAACTAAACGTCCCCTTTGGATTTATGAACAGATTGCACCAGCTTCATGCCTGGTCCTCGGAAGCGAATGGAGATCCAAAAGTTACGCAGGCCAAAGTCCGTCTGGTACTGACACAATCAAGAGGATTGAGCAATACGAATGCCGAAGTCAATCCACATGACAACGTGGATGATGAGGCCAAACGACAACAATGGCTGGTTCAAGGTCCGTTCGCAGTGACCGACGACGAGCGTCGAGCGGTCAACTCATCTGCGTTCAAGAAATGGCATTCTCAACGGGAAAATCTGAGCCGACTCCGAGAATCTGAGCCCCCCGCCCCACCCGAAACAATTTCAGTCCGAGATGAGACCAACATCCGCTCGGTCAGGGTCCATGCCCGAGGGGACCACACCCATCTGGTGGGGCCCGAGATCCCTAGGGGCTTCCTTAAAGTCAGTGATCACCTTGTCCCAGCGCCCAAGATCAAAATCAACTCCGGTCGACTGGCCTTGGCCGATTGGATGCTGCACCCAGAGCACCCGCTGACGGCGCGGGTCATGGTCAATCGTGTCTGGCAAGGGCACTTTGGAGTGGGTCTTGTTAATACTCCATCTGATTTTGGAACCCGTGGAGGAACACCCACCCATCCTGAACTTCTTGACTGGCTTGCCCGCTGGTTCATCCAAGACGGATGGAGCCTCAAGCGGCTGCACCGACTGATCTTGACGAGCGAGACATGGCAACAAGCATCGACCCATCGGCCTGATATGGCTTTGCTGGATCCTGACAACCAATTGCTTTGGCGCAGCCACCGTCGCCGTTATGAAGCTGAAGCCATTCGAGATGCGATCTTGACCACCTCGGACGGTCTTGATCGAACCATGGGCGGGAGTTTGCTGAGTACTGCTAATTTTGCATACGTCAACAACGACCAGTCGGCCAGCAACGAGTCATACGAGGATCGACGACGGTCGGTTTATCTGCCCGTCATTCGGAATGACATGTACGACCTGTACTCCATATTTGACTATCCCGATGCCTCCGTTTCGTTTGGCCGACGGCCGAGCACCGTTGTTTCATCCCAGGCCTTATTTTTCCTGAATGCCCCGCTTGTTCTGGAAGAAGCGAATCGTCTGGCCAAATCACTCACAAATCAATCCGACGATGAGTCTCTCGAAGAACTATGGCAGCGGGTGTACGCTCGCTCTCCGAAAAATGAGGAAAAACAGCGAGCCTTGGCACTGCTGAACACCCTCGATCGTGATGAAGAACCAATATCAGCATGGAGTGGTCTGATTCAATCCCTCTTTGCCAGCAGTGAATTTATTTATTTGGACTAGAGTGAAAATATGACCTGGTGTGGACATCACCAAAACGGCCCTATCTCAAGGCGTGAAGCGTTGCGTGAAACATCTGCTGGCTTCGGCGCATTGGCCCTTCATGGCCTGCTCGGGCAATGGGCAATGGCCGAAGGCCGACCTCCACTTACTGGTCAAGGTATTGGCCCCTTGTCACCGAGGCTTGCCGGCTTCACCCCACGGGCCAAACGGGTCATCTTCTTATTTATGCATGGCGGCCCGTCCCAAGTGGACACTTTTGACCACAAACCAGCCCTTCGCCGTGATCATGGCAAACCGTTCCCTGGCCAAAAGCCCCGAGTTCAATTTGCGCAAACCGGCAATCTGATGGAAAGTCCATACCGATTTTCCCAGCACGGCGAAAGTGGCCAATGGGTGAGCGAAATCTTTCCCGAAGTTGCAAAGATGGTCGACAACCTCTGCCTGGTCAAAAGCCTGCATGGCTCCAATCCTGCCCACGGTGCGGCGCTCATGAAAATTCATACCGGATCGGACACTTTTGTTCGCCCCTCAATGGGCTCATGGATCACGTATGGCTTAGGCAGCGAGAATGAAAACCTCCCAGGATTTGTGACCATCTGTCCTACCCTTGGGCACGGTGGCGTCGTCAACTGGTCCAGCGCCTTCCTGCCCGCCGCTCACCATGGTGTGCCGATGGGGAACGCCGCCATACCCGCTGCCCGCGCTCAATTTGCCCACATGACTGCTGGCATGCCTAAAGATTTGCAACGGGCCCAATTGGATTACCTTCAAGCTGTTGAGCAAGAACGTCTCCAGGGAATCGGGCCGGACCCACAGTTGGAAGGTCGGATCGAATCATTTGAGTTGGCCTTCCGAATGCAATCCGAAGCGCCTGAAGTCACAGACTTAACCGGTGAATCTCAATCGACGTATGACCTTTACGGGGTCGGACAGGATGAAACCGATCACTTCGGCCGGCAGTGCTTGATGGCCAGGCGCTTTGCCGAGGCTGGAGTGAGGTTTATCCAATGCACCCACTCGTACAAATGGGACCAGCACGGGAACCTTGAACGCGATCACCGAAAAAACGCTGGCGAAGTCGATCGCCCCATCGCCGGCCTTTTGCGCGACCTGAAACAACGGGGCATGCTCGATGACACGCTGGTGATTTGGGGTGGCGAATTTGGACGCACGCCGGATGCCCAGGACGGCAACGGGCGTGACCACAACCCGCACGCATTCACCATGTGGATGGCCGGAGGCGGCGTTAAGCCAGGGTTTTCATTTGGGTCCACCGATGAGTGGGGATATTACGCCCAAGAAAATAAAGTCCATGTCCACGACTTGCACGCGACAGTATTGGCCCTACTTGGAATCAATCATGAGCGGTTGACCTACCGACATGCCGGACGTGACTTCCGCCTTACCGATGTGGAAGGTCGTGTGATTCGAGATTTGTTCGCCTAAATATTTAAGCAGCAATCATCGAAGTGCCGGAACAATTTCGATCGAACCCGTCAAAGCAGCGTGCGCACCTCGAGATGAACGATCCGGCAGGAATGCACCAACCGAAAGATCACAAGGAAGAAGCAAAAGCGTGTGCTCATCTGTGTCATGACGGACCGAGGGAGTGAACGCCTTTGAGTAACGGGCGATCTTGGACAATCGAACCTCATCGATTCGACCTTCAAACGGTGATGTCATTGACCCATCGGATGCGACATCACCTCCAACCACCAACGGCAACCCATTGACGAGACGATCACCTTTGGCAATGGATCGACCTACTTCAGCACCATTGACGAACATACGGATGGAGTTGCCATCGAACACACCCGCCAAGTGGGTCCATGACCTTGTCTTCAGGCGAAAACTTTCAGGTGCGGCGGCGACGCGGTACCCACCACCAACATGCGCGTAAAACTCAGGGCGACCGTTGCTGGCGAAAATCCCGTACTCGCTGCCTTCGGTTTTCGTGACCACGCCGACCCGGCTGCCGAATCGGTCCGGTCGAACCCAACATTCAAGCGTAAAGGGTCCATTGGGAAGCGGAAGCGTGGGACTGGACACCCGAGCATGTGCCCCATTTCGCCCCGTCTTGAGGACCTGATCCTCATCCCCTTTAGGAATGCTTCCGAGATCAACGTCAATAGGGAGTGGATGCCGTGTTTCCGGAATCTGAATGCCTACTCCTGCCCCCATCCATTCCGAGGAGAGCACCACTTCGGGCAAACCCCAGCGTGTATCCAAGGCTCCGGAAATCCGACGAGCTCGGAACGTCATTTCGATCGCTGCTCCTCCCGACGCTTCAGCATGGCGGTGGTTGGGTTCCAGATCCCATCGGTCATCCCCCTCAAGAGTGACATGCCAACGCACCCCTTGATCCGGGTTTGGGTTCAGAAGCCGAATCGTGAACTCCGAGTCAACCGATCCATCCGCATTGACTGGGACAGAAGAAAGGAACTCTGGCCGGACATCTTTGAGCCGACGAGCTTGATCCCGAGTTTCATCGGTCATCATCCGGGGGTCCATGGTTTCACCAACTGGGAACATGGCCATATGAATTTGATCGTCGCGAACTGTGATCAAATTCCAATGATGGAGCCAACCGGCTTCAGGCACGGTGAAGGATTGTCCCCCACCAACGGTGGCAAGAGAGAGGTACTCGATGCCGTCACGGGGTCCTGCATAGGTGGCTTGATGGATGTGACCTGCAAATACGGCCCGGACATTACCGCCGGAGACCAATATCTCGTGCACGTTGTTCCAATCATCGCCGTACATCCCTTCTCGCCAGCGCGGATGGTGCAAGAAGACAAATTGATGCTGCATCGATGACCCTTCGGTCACCATTTCTGTCAACCAATCCTTTTGCTCGGGACTCATAACTTGGCAGTCGGGCTTGTTGAAATTTCGCTCCCCAGTCTTGGGATTCCCCTCGTCTGAGTACAGCACGATAAAGCGGCACCCTTTGTGGTCAAAGGCGTACCACAGCGGTCCAAAGTGCTGCTCGTAGCGTCCCTCATGTTCCTCAGCGGGACGATCGGGGCCCCGCCAATACACATCATGATTTCCGGCCACTGGGAACCAGGGACAAAGCAAACCGTTCATCGTTTTCCGGTATTCCTGCATTTGTTCCAACCAGGGTTCAGTTGTGTTGTATCCCTGAATCAGATCACCAACGGTCATGACCAGATCTGGCCCCGCCAAATTCGTGTCACGAACAGCGCGAGCAAGCACGTTCTGAGCATTCGCAAAGCCACTTCGTTGGTCGGCCGGCAGACTGAGAAACCCAGTGTTCCCGCCAGTTCGGTCACCATAAACCGCAAAAGTGAACGATTCGCCCTCTTCCGGTAACGGAAGAGACCGTCCTTCTCGGTTGGTATGAAAACGTTTGGCATCAAAAACCACTTGGTGGCTTTGGGGGAGTAAGGCGTCGCCTGGAGTGAAGCAGAGAAGAATTGAGGAAAGAATCATGACCGCAGTATGCCGAATATTTCACGCGTAGGGAAATACGACATAACCTCTGGGTTATCGATCACTTTTGGACGATTTTCCGTCCAATTTTGCAAGATTCACCGGCCTCATGCTCTTCTAGGTTTACTCTAAAAGCATGAAGTTCAGCTTTGTTTGCTCAATGGTTTTGTCCTTCACCACATTGGCTGGAGCCAATGGTCTTGAACTTGTTTCAGGCGGGGCGTTTGCCCGGGTCTGGGCCCCCTTCGCAACTTCAGTTCGAGTGGTCGGTGATTTCAACGGCTGGAACGTCAATTCCAACCCGATTTCTCCTTCTGCCAATGGTTGGTGGGAAGGCGGAATCGCCGGACCAGAAGCCGGTGACGAATACAGGTTTGTGGTGGTTAATGGGGGCGTGAACTGGCGGGCAGACCCCTGGTCAAAATCCGTTGTCAACAGTGTCGGCAACTCCATCCTGCTGGACCCATCAGACTTTGAATGGAATGACCAAGGCTTCCAAATTGACAACTGGAACGAACTGGTCATTTACGAAATGCACCTGGGAACTTTTCCCGGATATGGCGCCCCCCCCAATACTTTTGACCAAGCCATCACGAGGCTGGACCACTTGGTGGAGCTTGGCATCAACGCAGTTGAATTGATGCCCGTGAATGAATTTGCTGGAGGACTTTCTTGGGGCTACAACCCAGGACATGTGTTTGCCGTCGAAGAATCGTACGGCGGGGTACGGGGTCTGCAGCGTTTTGTGAACGCCTGCCATGAACGTGGCATTGCGGTGATATTGGATGTGGTCTACAACCACCTTGGTCCTTCAGACCTCGGCATCTGGCAATTTGACGGCTGGTCCCAAGACGACTGGGGCGGCATTTATTTTTACAACGACCAACGTGCCGCAACCCCTTGGGGGGACACCCGACCCGACTTTGGCCGCAATGAAGTCCGGGAATACTTGGTCGAAAGCGCGATGTATTTTCTGAATGAAATTCACATCGATGGACTTCGAGTGGACGGGACCGCATGGATCAGACGAACCGGAGCTGATCTTGGCGGCGGGGATGTCCAGGACAATCCTGAAGGCTGGAGTTGGCTTCAGTACCTCAACAACGAGGTTGATGCACAAAGCCCTGAAAAGATCATTGTTGCCGAAGACGGATACAACGAGTGGGCCATGACCCGGCCCACCGCACAAGGCGGAGCTGGCTTTGACAGCCAATGGGATCCAAATTTCCATTGGCCCGTGCGTGGAGCGGTTGAGGTCAACAATGACAACGATCGGGATATGTTCGCAGTTCGAGAGGCCGTGAACTTTTCGTACAACGGAAATCCCATCCAACGCGTGCTTTTCACTGAGAATCATGACGAAGTAGCGAACGGACGATCCCGGGTTCCAGAAACCATTTGGCCCGGAAATGCCGGAAGTTACTTTTCACGAAAGCGGTCCACCCTAGGCAGCGCTCTGGTAATGACATCCCCCGGTGTCCCCATGATCTTCCAGGGTCAAGAGTTCCTCGAAGATGAGTATTTTCAAGATACTGACGCACTGGATTGGACCAAAAAAGAGACCTATCGAGGTGTCTTTGACTTGCACCGCGATCTGATTGCCCTTCGCCGAAATCTCAACGGGAACAGTCGGGGGCTTACCGGTTCAAACATCAACTTTTTCCATGTGAACAA
>PAFA01000042.1 GCA_002700845.1 Phycisphaerae bacterium
CGAAAAGCGAGATTGCGAGGGTGATTGAAGATGAGGGTTGTGGTGCGACTGTAGAAGAAGGCGACGTCCACGCATTGGTGGGCTCAATTTTGGCTTACGCCGAAGATCCCAGTTTGGCCCGGCGCCAAGGTGACGCTGGCCGGGACGCGTTGATCCGGACTCATGCCACGGTGCACCGCTGTGCATCTTGGGAACGATTGTTAAAGAACGTTGTTGGTGAGTCAAAGGCAGAGGAGTTGAGCGCATGATCAAATACGTGTTCATTCAGAATGATCCATTTCTTCTGCCAAAGGTTCTTGATAAATACCTGCGGGAGTTTTCTGACACGACCGCCGGGGTAAACATCCAGTCTGTGGCGCAAGGAAAACGTACGGTGCTTCAGACGGCGTGGGATTTGTATCAGTTGTACGGGCTTCAGTACTTTCAATGGAAGGTCCGCCGATACATCGTCAAAAAAATGGTTGCGAAGATTCAGAACGACATTCTGAAGTCCTCTAAACGTTGCCACAGCGTGGCCGCTGTGGCAAGAAAGTATGGGGTTGAAGTCACGCAGTCGGTGGACGTCAATAGCGAAGAATTTTTGGCCCATCTTCGTGAAAAGAAGGTTGAGTTCATCGTGTCAATCTCTGGCACCCAGATGTACCGCAAGAAACTACGCGAACAAACACCCGCTGGAATCGTGAATTGTCACGGGGCACTTCTTCCAAAATATCGCGGGCTTATGCCAAGCTTTTGGACGTTGGCCAATGATGAGGATGAAGGCGGCGTCTCTGTGCACTACGTGGACAAGAAGCTGGACAATGGGCCGATTGTGGTTCAAAAGCGTTATCGCATACACCCTCACGACACGCTGGAAGATGTCATGGCTCGGTCCAAAGACCTTGCCGCCGAAGCCATTATTGAATGTGTTCGTTTGGTTGAAGCGGGCAACCCCCCACTTTTGGAAAACCCTGAAGCGTCTTCCACACATTTCTCAATGCCTGGACCCGACGATGTTCGCCGCTTCCGAGCCGCTGGGCATCGATTTCGCTGAATCATGAACTCTTCGCCCGCGAACCTGGTCCACGCCTTGTCCTTTGACATCGAGGATTGGTTTCATATGGTGGAAATAGAGGCCGTTGAAGATCCAAGGCGGTGGCCCACTTTGTCATCGCTGGTGGAGAGACGCACTGATGAAATTTTAGAGATTTGTCACCGATCTCAGACCAAGGGCACGTTCTTCGTTCTGGGGTGGGTTGCCGAGAGATACCCCGCAATGGTCAAGCGCATCGCGGATGCTGGCCACGAGCTGGCCACCCACTCATATTGGCACCGTAAGGTGTACTCGTTGGCCCCCGACGAATTCTTAAAAGACATGCGTCAATCCATCGATGTCATTGAATCTGCTTCTGGATGCAAGGTTCGCGGTTTTCGAGCGCCTTCGTTTTCAATTACTCCAGGTTCAGAGTGGGCATTCGACATACTGCATGAGCTCGGCCTGGAGTATGACGCAAGTTTGTTCCCTGCCTCGCGCGGTCATGGCGGTTATGGGTGTTCAGTCCAGGCTCATGCTTTTACGAACACACCATCGGGTCGGCCGATCCCGGAACTTCCCATGAGCGTTATGTCTCTCGGCCCCAAGCGTGTCTGCTTTTCTGGTGGTGGCTATCTTCGACTGTTCCCAGAATGGTTGATTCGTCGAGGAGTTGATCAGTTGGCCCAAAAAGGTATTCCGACCGTGGTTTATTTGCATCCACGTGACTTCGCGCCAGACTGTCCACGGGTTCCAATGCCGCTGCAGCGACGATTCAAGTGCTACGTCGGCGCGAAGACCACGGCTCGAAAGCTTGAAATGCTTTTAGATCGTTACCGGTGGGGCACGTGTGCTGAAGTGCTTCAGCGTTCTGGCCTGTTGGAGGTTGCATGATCGAACGTCAGGTTCATTCTTCCCGCGGGACCGATCGGAAAGGACATGCCAAGAGCAGTTTCTCGGTAGGGCAACGCGGTGCGCGCTTTGTCTGGCAATGCTGCTCTGTCTTGGTGACCTGGTCCCCTCGACCCTTCCATGGTTGGCGGCGGATGGTTCTCAGGATTTTTGGCGCACGTCTTCATCGCACCGCACGTATCTACCCGGGGGTTCGAATTTGGAACCCTTCTCGCCTCACTATGCACGAGCGTTCGTGTCTGGGCGATCGAGTCGAGGTGTACAACCCGGCTGAGATTGTGATCGCCGCCGACGCGACGGTGAGTCAGGGGACATGGCTCTGTGCCGCCAGTCACGACTTCGATGACCCACATCATCCATTGGTGACCGCCCCTATTTTTATTGGTGAAGGGGCATGGCTTGCCGGAGAAGTTTTCGTTGGCCCCGGAGTTAAGGTTGGGGCACATGCGGTTGCATTGGCTCGCGCTGTGGTGGTAAAAAATATTTCCGATGGTGACGTTGTGGGTGGAAACCCCGCGAAGGTTCTTCGAAAAAGGGGGTGCCCATGAGTGGCAATATTGATGTGCTGATCATTGCGCACAATGAAGCGTTGAATCTCGGTCACTGCCTGGAAAGCTTGCAAGGTTGGGTCCGAAAAATTCATGTCATTGATTCAGGATCGACAGATGGCACCCAAGAATTGGCACGGTCGCTGGGTGCTGAAGTGGTACACCATGACTGGGAGGGCTATGCACGTCAGAGAAATTGGGCTCTGAACAATCTTGAGTTTTCAGCCCCATGGACACTGGTACTTGATGCTGATGAGCTTATCCCCGAAAAGTTGCGAGAAGAACTTCTTGCGATCGCCGACCAGTCTCCGTCGAACGTTGCTGAAAACGGGTATTACATCAATCGCCTGACGTGGTTCATTGGCAAGCCGATTCGCCACTGCGGGTATTTCCCTTCGTATCACCTTCGATTTTTCAAGAACGGCCTTGGCCGCTACGAAGAACGCGAGGTCCACGAGCACGTGGAACTCAGTGGTCCGATTGGTCGCATTGAAACCCCAATGCTGCATGATGATCGACGCGGTCTTGAACATTACGTGGCCAAGCACAACCGGTATTCCACACTCGAAGCTCGAGCGCTGGCTCGAGAAATTGCCGAGCCAACCAAGGAGTCCAGCGCACTCGAACCCGCCGCACGCCGCCGCCGCTGGGCCAAGCGAAATATTCTTCCTAGGGTCCCATCTCCCGGCTTGCTCCGATTCCTTTACATGTATTTCTTTCGACTTGGATTCCTTGATGGAAGTACCGGTTTTCATTTCTGCCGATTTATTGCCTCATACGACGACTTTGTCGCAATGAAGCTTCGTGCGATTCGTGCCGGACAGGACCCGGCTCCATCATGGGGTGGCAGAGGTGGTTGGAAAAGCGGTCAACTGGTCGGCGACAACAAGTCCGGAGGCAGTGCGCCTATTCCACCGCAGCCGACACAGGCTATACCGCAAATTGCTTCATCTAAAAGTCAGGCAGATTCGGCCGCCCGCCAAATGCAGCCCGAGAGCAGTCCGTGGACCTTTAAGGAAAAGCTTGGCCGTGCAGCGTGGATGATTCTTGGTCGCCCACTGTTTCGAGCAACCTTTCACAACTGGTACGGCATTCGCCGCTGGATTCTGCGCCGCTTTGGTGCCAAAATCGCCCCCGGGGTTTCCATTCGTCCCAGTGCACACATCGAAGTTCCTTGGATGATTGACCTCCGTGAAGGTGTCACGATTGGTGATTACGCCATTTTGTACAGCCTTGGTCCAATTACCATCGGCGAACGTTCAATCATTAGTCAGTACGCGCATTTGTGCGCGGGTACTCATGACTACGCCGATCACACGTTTAAATTGATCCGCACCCCTATTCATATTGAGCAAGATGTTTGGATCGGTGCTGATGCCTTTGTTGGTCCTGGCGTCGTGGTTGGGGCCCTGGCAGTATTGGGGGCCCGCTCGAGTGCGTACAAAAATCTTGCCACTGGTCGGATTCACGTCGGAAATCCAGCTCGGGATTTGAAAGAACGAACATTGCGATGAGTTCCAGCATCCCACTTAAGTTTGGATTCTTGGTCCAACTTGCAAATGCGCTTTGGCGACTGGTGTGGTTGGTTTTCTTCCGCATATCGCCGCCGTTTGCTGGCGCTTGGCGGCGCATGCTTCTTCGTTTATTTGGTGCCAAGATTGGATTCGGGGTCCGGGTCCACGCTACCACTCGAATCCGTCGTCCTTGGAACCTGATCCTGGAAGATAACGTTCGAGTTGAGCCCCAAGTTATTCTGAATGCCAATGGGGGAATAAAGATCGGCTCGGGCACACTGATTTCTCAATACGCTCATCTGTGCGCGGCAAACCATGATTATCGAGACCCGTCGATGCGCTATTTGGCGAGTCCGATCGTCGTGGGTGAAGGATGCTGGATCGCCACTGATGCTTTTGTGGGTCCAGACTGCAAAATTGGCGCAGGTTCTATGTTGGCAGCACGATCAACAGCATTTGGCGACTTGCCCGGGGGTATGCTTTTGATAGGCGAGCCTGCAATCGCGGTGCGCCCACGGCCCTCTGCCGCCCAAGGTTCTGGAAAGATCTGATGTTGAAGCTTCACAACTCGTTGACTCGAACGGTCGAATCGTTTGTGCCTCTCAGTCCCGACGGGCCGGTAACTTTTTACACATGTGGCCCGACGGTGTATGACATCGCTCACATTGGCAACTTTCGTTCATTTCTCAACGCCGACCTTCTTCGCCGCACGGTTGAGTTTTTTGGTCACGAGGTTATCCATGTCATGAACATGACTGATGTTGGCCATATGACTGAGGACACTTCAGCGGACGGAGGTGGACAGGACAAGATGGAAGTTGCAGCGGTTCGATTAAAGGAAGCTAAAAAATCAGGTTTATTGCCCGACGGCGTCAACGTAGATGCGGGCGACCCTTACGCCATTGCGAATTATTTTGCGGACCGTTTTTTACAAGATGCAAAAGCCCTTGGTGTCAAAGTGGTTTTTGATGCGGACCAGTTTCCAGAGCGTATGCCAAGGCCCACCGATTTTATTCCGCAAATGATTGCGTTTATCGAACGGTTGATCGATAAGGGTCACGCCTACGTGGCCACGGATGGTGTGGTTTATTTCGATACTCAGTCCTTCTCTGACTACGGTCAATTGTCTGGAAACACCATCGACACCATTCGTTCCGGTGAGGGGGGGCGCGTTGATGACGCGACACAGAACGTTAAAAAACACCCCGCAGACTTCATGCTTTGGAAGCCGGATGCGCAACATCTGATGCGGTGGGACAGTCCGTGGGGAGAGGGCTATCCGGGTTGGCATATCGAATGCAGCACCATGGCAATTGAGATTCTCGGAGAAGAGATTGATATTCATTCCGGCGGGGAAGACAACATTTTCCCGCATCACGAATGCGAGATTGCTCAGTCAAGATGCTTCACCGGTCGTCAATATTTTGCGCGGCATTGGTTCCACACTCGATTTCTCATGATTGAAGGCGCCAAAATGTCCAAGAGTGCAGGCACTTGTTACGCACTGGAAGATCTTTTGGAAAAAGGCGCAACTCCAGCGGCGGTGCGATTGGAACTCCTGCGGACCCATTACCGAAGCAACGCCAATTTCACGTTCCAAGGGTTGAAGGATGCCCAGAGGATGATTGAACGATGGAAGCGCATGGAGCGGTGGTTGGAACAACATGCTTCGGTTCAGCGTGCTGGTCCTGGTCCGGTGGAATCTGCCCTTCGACCATTCTCAGAGGCGATTGCAAATGATTTGAATGTCGCTGGTGCCATTGCCGCAATGAATGGTGCGTTGGCAGGCGTTCCTATGGATTCGAACCCAGTAGTGGAAGATTCTGAGTCAGAACCTGGACTTGGGACTTGGGCTGATGATTTGAGTGCACTGCACAAAATGAATGCGGTTCTTGGCATACTGGATCTCGAATGCCAGGCCTCTCGATCCGGTGGGGGGATGGATGAGAACCAGGTTGAGACCAAGATTGCTCAGCGCGCAGAAGCCAAGGCCAATCGGGACTTTGCGACGGCCGATGCCATTCGGGATGAGTTGATTGCCGGCGGAATTGTGATCAAAGATGGTCCAGATGGAACCACCTGGACGCGGGGCGTTGGCTGATTTGCCTCCACCAGTTTTGGGTCTGACGGGGGCCATCGCCGCGGGGAAGTCCACGGCTGGTGATTTTCTGGCATCGATGGATTGCCTGGTAAGCCGCTCGGATCAGCATGCTCATCAGATCCTCAGTGATCCCAAAGTCATAGAGACCCTGGTTGATTGGTGGGGATCAGAGATCCTGGATCCTGAAGGAGCGATTTCTCGACCCGTGGTTGCCAAGCGTGTTTTTGCAGATCCTGTTCAACGTGGTCGCCTGGAGTCATTGGTCCACCCGCGTATCGGCGTCCTCAGGGAGGCTTGCTTTGCAAAAGCCACAATTCAAACCAAGGCGCTGATTATTGAGGCTCCCCTTCTTTTTGAGTCCGGAGTTGATACTGATTGTGATTTCACCATCTTTGTAGATGCTGACCGGTCGACGCGACTGGCCCGAGCTTTTGACCGGGGCTGGGATGTTGAAGAGTTCGATCGTCGAGAAGCCGCCCAATGGTCACTTGACGTGAAGCGTCAGAAAGCCGATCATGTCATTCGGAACGAGGGTGCTCTCGACGTGTTGCGTTCGCAACTTGAGCACATCCTCCTTCACCTGCCTGCATCTGAATAATGGCGTTCTCGATGTTCGAGTGCCCTTCTGCTGAGATGCATTTTTTGTCCGCATATCTCGCCACATCAATCAAGTGGCTCCAGGACCCTTGTTCATGTCAACTGATGCATCAAAGTCCGGTCAACGCCGTCGCCGTCGTCGTAAGAAGTCCAGTGGCGATCGCGCTGCTGCCGCTGCCGTTGCCACGGTCGAGATTTTGCCGGGAATGATTCCCGATGAAGACACGTTGGCTGAAGGTATTGAGCAACTTGAGGCCGCTTTGAAAAAGAAGAAGCAGCCGGAACGTCCTGTCCTCGCGCAGTTCCAAGCGATGACCAGCCGAGATCTCATTGACCAAGCCAAGGCGTTGAGCATCGAAGGCGCAAATACCATGCCTCGGGCAAAGTTGGTGTTTGAGTTGATGCGTTCGGCAGCCGGAGATGATGGCTTTGCCAAAGTCAGCGGCATTCTTGACATCATGCCTGATGGTCATGGATTCCTCCGCACCGTTGCATACTCTTTCCTTCCGTCCCCCGATGACGTCCATGTCTCCGCGGCATTTATTGAAGAGTTAGAACTTCGCCGCGGTCAAGAGATTGACGGTTGGGCATTCGCCCCAGCCGAAGACCAGCCGGGGTGGTTCAGCTTGCTCCAAGTTGACCAAGTCAATGGGGCTCCAGCCGAGACAGCCGTTGAATTGCCTGTCTTTGAGAATTTGGTCCCGTTGCACCCTGACCGCCGGATTGTCCTCGAAAACAAGCCTGATATTCTCGAAACTCGAGTTGTGGATTTGGTTGCACCAATGGGTTTTGGTCAGCGTGCGCTGATTGTGGCCCCCCCACGAACCGGCAAAACGGTACTTCTGCAAAAGATAACGGCCGCCATTTGTGACAACCACGATGACGTTGACATCATGGTCATGCTTATTGATGAGCGGCCGGAAGAAGTTACGGATTTCCGCCGCAACACGCCTGATCGTGTTGAGGTTGTGGCCAGTACTTTTGATGAGGACGCGAAGCGCCACATCCAAGTGGCCGAGCTGGTTATGGAAACCGCCCGACGCCGTGTGGAATGTGGTCGGCACGTTGTCGTATTGCTGGATTCCATCACCCGCCTGGCTCGGGGTTACAACAATGCCGGAGCTGGATCAGGCAAGATCGGCACCGGCGGTGTCGACAGTGGTGCGCTGATTCGACCAAAGAAGTTCTTTGGTTCTGCCCGGAACACCGAAGATGGTGGTTCACTCACCATCATTGGTACCGCATTGGTCGAAACGGGTTCGAAGGCTGATGAAGTGATCTTTGAAGAATTCAAGGGAACCGGCAACAGTGAATTGCACCTCACCCGCAAGTTGGTTGAAAAGCGTGTCTGGCCTGCGATTGATATTCCTGCCTCAGGAACACGCCGCGAAGAGCTGTTGCTTGACCCGAAAGAAATGGAATTGGTTGGCAAGTTACGCAAGGTTGTGAGTGATTTGTCGGTGATCGAAGCCATGGAATTGCTGCGCAACCGCCTGGCCAAGAGCAACTCCAATGCTGAATTTTTGGTTGGGATGGGCGTCGGTTAAGGCCCTTGCCGCGAATCCTGTCTTTGGTCGCGGTATTCTCAAACCCTATGGAGCCTCGTATGTCGTCCATTCGCCGTCGTGCCTTTACCATCGTCGAACTGCTCACTGTGATGGCGGTCATTGCCATTCTTTCAGCCATTCTTTTGCCGGTGCTCGGTGGCGCTCTTCGCAGCGGACAGCAAGCTGAAAGCTTGAATCGCATGCGTCAGGTTGCACAGTGGATGCAGTTGTATGCCCAAGACTCCAACAATGTGGTTTTGCCATCTCGGTTTGATTATCGCGGCCAACGGTTTGCCGGCAAAGTTGCTTCTGTCCCAAATGCCCGATACAGCGATCCGAGCGCCGTTCCGGCTGGCCGTGGAACATGGGCTGACATCCTCTGGGTGCGGAATTGCCAGGCTGAGGTTGATTATGTGGCTTCACGCCGGGATCCCGCAGATCCCTCGGATCCCCAACTTTTTCGGGTACGTGCCCCCGACTCTATGGTTTGGAATGACCCATCTGATGCCCTGACACCCGGATTTGGGACGTTGCCGGACTGGGACAAAAACCCCCTTCGGTCCAAATCCACAGATGTGAAAACAAGTGCCAACCTGACTTCAGATCCAGTTGAGGCTCCAGTTCCCTATGGCAATGGGGGGGGGATTCAGGATATTGGGTCGCCAGGATTTTTTGCCGCCAACGACTGGTTCCGATGGCTGCCTGATCCTGATGATGGTGGAGAAGCTTGGGCGATTTCGGACGCGGTAACCGCGGAATCACACCAAGAGTGGAAACGTTATTGGACCTTCAGCCAGTTGGGCAACACATCAAAGAGCATGTATCTGGTGGATTCATGGCGTGGAGAGGTCATCCCTGATTCCTCAGTTGCCTTTGACATGCTGGGCAGCAACGCCTCATCTGGGCCTGGACATGTGGATTTCCGCTACGAACCCACATGTCTCATGCTGTTTTTAGACGGCCATGGCGAATCCATCGCCCCGTTCAACAATATCGAGGAACTCGAAGGCGTCCGGGGCCAGCCCAACCCGCCATCCAACCCAGATGATTGGGATTTGGGACGGGGCCTCTGGATCCGACGGCTCGTTCAGGGGTATTGATTTTGACAGGTTGTTGCTAACGTCGCCTGATTTGGTACAATGACTCTTCGCCCTCACCTTGGTGGGGGCGGTTGTCACTGATGGGCCTTTGGTCCACCATCGCCGCCGTAGCTCAGTGGTAGAGCGCTCCCTTGGTAAGGGCGAGGTCGTGGGTTCAAATCCCATCGGTGGCTTGTCATCGGGTTCGCAGGATGCGTCC
>PAFA01000043.1 GCA_002700845.1 Phycisphaerae bacterium
GAGTGGACTCGAACCACCGACCTCACCCTTATCAGGGGTGCGCTCTAACCAGCTGAGCTACAAGCCCGAGGGCTTCCCGCAGGCACGGGAACGAAAAAGTATACCAGCGATGAGGGGTTCGCCAAGCCTCTCTTCATGTCATCGCTTCAAGAAAAAGCCCCCTGCTTGAAGCAAGGGGCTTTGAAAGAACTCAAATTTTGGGCTTTTGACCTCAGAAGACGTCAGCCGCTGCAGTCACCCCAGACCCCGAGCAGGATGACCACATCGTTGAAATCAACGGTGCCACTTTCATCCAAGTCGGCGGTTCCAGGGTTACCCCATTCAGAGAGCATGCTGACCAAGTCATTGAAGTCAACTGCTCCGCTGTCATCGAGGTCACCGGGACAGGCTGGCGCACAGGTGTTGGCGGCACAGTCACCACCAACCACGACGCCGCCAATCTGAAGACAGGTTGGGGGAGACAGAGCGACGCAAGAATTGCCGTTGATGCAGCATGCAGCTGGGCTACATGCATCACCGCATTCACTACCGAGCTCGGAGAACAGGCCGCCACTAAGTGAGCATGCCTCTGGGGTCAACACAGCACAATCTGAAGCAATGCAGCAAGCGCCGGTGGTCGGGGGAGGGCAAGGTTGTGGAGCACAGATATCTCCAAACCCACCATTGCCTCCAGCCACAGCACAGTCTGCGGGCAGCACTTCGGTGCACGAACCATTGCTAAAGCAACAGGCTTGAGGACTTGGGGGGACGGTAGTTTGAATCACGAACACTTCACCGTTGGTGGAAGAGGTGCCACGATCCAAGATGTACAGGTTGCCTTCGTTGTCTTCAGCAAAGGCTGAGATTCGGCTAATACCCCCAACATTTGGTGAGAAAGCAGATGTGCGGTTCACCAGTGTTCCACCCTCGGGATTGATGCTCCAGATTTGGTTCGATGCGTAGTCAGCAAAGAAATATTGACCGTAGAGCGAAGACACAGGACCTCGGTAGACCCGGCCCCCGGTGATGGAAATCCCGGAAGAGTGGCTGTAGGTGTGCACAGGGAAACTCAGAGAGCTTGAAGAAGGGCAACCTGAGGTGTTGTAGGTGTTGTTGCCTTCATAGCAACGCCAGCCGTAATTGCGACCACCCTCACCAGCAGGTTCGTAATTCACTTCTTCCCAAGCGTTTTGACCAACATCAGCCATGACCATGGCGCCGTTCAAACTGTCAAAGCAGCTTTTCCAGGCATTTCGGACACCGTAGCTCCAGATGGTGTCGTCGCCGTTGACACCAACAAAGGGGTTGTCCGCTGGAACGGTGTAGCCAGTTGAGCCGTCGACATTGATGCGAAGAATTTTGCCGAGCTTGTTGTTGATGTTCTGGGCTCGATTGCCTGGGTCACCACCGGAACCGCCATCACCCATGGAAATGTAGAGGTAGCCATCGACGGGTGAAAATTCCAACCATCCAGCGTTGTGGTTGGAGTAAGGCTGGCTCACCGTCATCAGGATTTCTTCACTGGAGGCGTTCGCCGAGTTGTTGTTGGTGGCGGTGTATCGAGCAATCACAGTGTTGCCAGAGTTGTTGGTGTAGTTCACGAAGAACATTCGGTTGTTGGCGAAGTCCGGGTGGAACGCCAAGCCAAGCAAACCACCTTCGCCAGTAAAGGCACCAACCTTTGAATCGATGTTCAGGAAGGTTCCGGTGACATTGCCATTGAGGGTGTCAACGATTTGAATCAGTCCACGTTGTTCGTGCACGTAAAGGCGATTGGTTGTCCCAGGAGCCGCTTCAGCTCCGATTGGGTAATACAACCCAGAAGTCACACGGATCGACTCAAAATCTTGGGCAGAGGCAAAGCCGGAACAAACGGCCAATATGAGCAGGGAGCGAAGCATGGATAAAAACTCCTTGAAAGTTCAGAACACCGACAATACGGCAGCACAGGCTACCGGTGTACCCCAATTCTTCGCTTGGATCGTCTCGAGGATCCAGTCGACATCTAAATTCCGCCGGATTCGTCAAATATGGACGTTATCGGGCATCGCAATTGCCCCGAGAACGGCCGAAATTCCAATTTGGACAGTTAAGATCCGCCAGATGCGATCACCCGCCCTATTCCTCGCACTGGCGATCTTGTCTGGTTGTGCTCCGGATGATCCCACCTCCGCAACGCCGGGGGGATGGCGAAAGATTCAATCCTTTGAGCCCGCGGTTCAAATTCCTCAAGACGGCGCTTTGCGGCTTGAATACGGAGTGACTGGTGGAGCGGCAGTTTTTGATACCGACGGCGACGGCGATCTCGACATTGTGTTAACGGGAACAGGCATCGGTTCACCCACTCGGCTTTGGGAACAGACAGAACCTTTGGTGTTTGTTGATGCCACTGTTGGATCTGGATTTGATCCAACTTTTTTTGGCATCGGGGCATCGGCCGGAGACGTCGATGGTGATGGAGATGCCGATGTGTTGATTACCGGCCGGTTGGGAAGCCAGCTGTATCGCAACAACCGCGATGGGACTTTCGAACAATGGTCGGGGTTCAGGGCACCAAAGTGCTCTTCCAGCGCCACCTTTGTGGATTACGATCGGGATGGTGATTTGGATGTGTTCATCTGCCGGTATGCCGACATCTCGTTGAATCCCAACAAAGAATGTCGCGATCCATCCGGGCGTCTTGAATTGTGTGGCCCAACAGCCCACCCGCCTCTTCATGACCTCCTGCTCAACAATGATGGCACGGGTTCGTTCACAGACGTGAGTGCTGAACACGGCATAGATCGGGCTGCCGGGGCTGGCCTGGGGGTGGTCGTCGATGACTTCACCGGCGATGGTCGGTTGGACCTCTACGTCGCCAACGATGGATACGAAAACCATCTATGGGTCATGGGTGAAGATGGCCGCTTCGAAGAACAAGCCGCGCAGCGTGGTCTCGCCTTAAATCTTATGGGTGAGACCGAGGCCGGCATGGGCGTGGTGAGTTTGGATGTCGATGGTGATCTGGCACCGGATGTGTACTGCACTCATCTGGCAGCTGAATCCAACACGTTGTACATCGGAAAGAATGATGCCTTTCTCGATTCCACTGCGCCGCTGGGTCTGGGGGTCGCCAGCATGCCAAGGACAGGGTTTGGGGTGGCTGCCAGAGATTTCAATCGTGACGGGCAAGAAGATCTTTTGGTGGGGAATGGCCGGGTCACTCGTGGTTCTGAGATCGTCCTTGAACAACTGAGTGACCCTTGGAACGGAATGGCTGAGTCGAACGATTTGTATGTTCGGTCTGGGTCTGGCTTCGAAGTGGCTCCATTCGACCCGGTTCTGGGTGAAGCCGGATTAACTCGAGCCGTCGTGGCCGCAGATTTCGATCGCCAGGGTGACTTGGAGGTACTGCTGGTGAACATTGGAACGCCGAGTGTTCTGTTGGCCTCACCGAACAGTAAAGGGCGAGAATTGTTTGTGGAAGCCGTGGACCAACTGGGTCGACCAGTGCTTCACACCCTGGTCCGTTGCCAAATTGGTGAGCAAATCCAGCGCAGACGACAAGGTATTTCGGATGGTTACGCTTCAGCTCAAGCCCCAGAGGTGCATTTTGGTCTTGGTTCATCGCAACTTCCGGCACGAGTGACTGTGCAATGGCCCGACGGTGAAGAAGAGGTCTTCGAAGTCAGTGCTGAGGTCAATCGCTTTAAGGCCCAACGAGGTTCCGGCTCATGAAACAATGGATTTTATTGTGGGTCTTGGTACTGGGCGCTTGTTCAGAACCTGCACCGAAGATTCCACAAGTTGATGTTGCGGCACTGGAAGGTCCGGTCGCCAACGCTGTGCAACAAAGTATTGAAGACCTTGAACTTGCGTTGGATGAGCCCCGCCTGTGGTCCAATTACGCGGAAGTTCTGCAAGCCCATCAACTGTATGGCGCGGCACGAAAAGCCTGGCAGGCCCGGTTCAAACTGGGCTCTTTACAACCGGGTGAATTGCTCTTGATGTTGCGGTGTGAGGAAGCCTTGGGTCAACCAATCGAAGGTGTCCAGGAGGCAGTGTCCTCTCTTCTTGTCGAGAATTCAGATCTCATTTCATTGCGATTTTCACGGGGAAGTTCTCGTCTTCGTGCGGGTGACCTGCAAGGAGCCAAAGAGGACTTGGAATTGGCGTTGGGGCAAGACCGTCATCCCGCCATTCTTTTGGCGTTCGGGAGAACCGTGTTGTCTCTGGGGGATGCCGAACGCGCACGATCTCTGCTTGAGGAGGCTCGCGCTGGCGCACCCGGTGACGTTGACATCCAAAAAACCCTTGCGCCCGTGTATTTGCAGTTGGGTGAATCTGATTTGGCGAATACAGAACTTCAGCGTCAACTTCGTGGGCCCAAAGCTCTTCGATTTGATCCGGCAGAAATTCGAATGACTCAACGGTCGGTTTCCTCCTCCGCGAACACTGACCGTGCTCGCGAAGCGATGTCCAGGCGTGAGTGGAGGATTGCATTGGTTTGGCTCAACAAGATCTTGGCGGTATACCCAGATCGTGCATCCGCCCATGCTCGACGTGGGATGTGCCACTTAATGACCAACCAGCCTCAAGAGGCAGAGCGTGATTTTCGAAAAGCCATTGGCGAAGATGAATCTTTGGCCATGGCTCATCGTGGTCTTGGGGTGCTCGCGGGACGAAGCGGACGCACGGCGCAGGCGGTGACTCACTTGGCCCGTGCTCTCGAACTCAATCCGGATGACCCGGATGCTGTGGGCATGTACCCCATTGCATTGTTGAAGGCCGGACAGCTTCAAGAAGCCGAATCAGCATATTTGTCCGCAAGAAAGCGGTTCCCGAACAATCGCATTTTGGTGCAGCAGTGGCTCGTCGTTCTGCGACGAATGGGTCGTCCGGATCAAGGGTTTGCTGCCGCCACTTCGGCCATTCAAGAGCTCGGCGAGGATGCCGCCCTGCTGCACCACGCCGGTTTGTGTCTTGAAGCCATGGGGCGAACCAAAGAGGCGCGGCAATATCACGAACGCTCAGTGGCCGCCGACGAAAAATCGCCTTCGGCGGCACGTTTGGAAAAGATCAAATAAACCGGCCAATTTAGCCGTGGATCAGACGGTCATCCGCGGCCAAAGCTGCTTCGTGAACGGCTTCGTGCATGGTTGGGTGGGCGTGCACGGTTGAGATGATGTCTTCAACAGTGGCTTCCAATCGCTTGGCAACACACACTTCAGCAATCAATTCACTGGCGTCTTCGCCACAGATATGACAGCCCAAGATCTCTCCGTGTTTCTTGCTCACAATCAACTTCACAAGGCCTTCAGTAGCGCCAACCGCGATGGCTTTGCCATGACCTTTCAACGGGTACTTACCGACCTTGTAGTCAATGCCAGCTTCTTTCACAGTGTGTTCGGTCATGCCAACACTGGCCACTTGTGGGTTGCAGTATGTCGCGCCTGGAATGGACTTGTAGTCAACTCCCAGCGTTTGATGACCAGCCATTCGTTCAACTGCCGCTGCCGCTTCTTCGCTGGCCACGTGCGCCAACCACGGAGGTCCAATGCAGTCACCCGCGGCGTACACGCCAGGGATGCTGGTGGCATACGTAGGTTCATCAACTTCTTGGTAATCCGTTTTGATGTACCCCTTCACCATTTCGGGTCGAAGGTTTGTGGCAAAAACACCATCCACCCGTGCTTCGACACCGATTGCCACCAGGACGACATCGGCTTCGACTTCGGTGCCGCCAGATGCCTCACCAACTTTCCGGATGGTGCACTTGGCTCCGTCCCCAGAGATCTGGGTGTCGGCCACGGTGGAACTGGTGTGGAACTGGATGCCCTGCTTTTTAAAGGCTTTTTGAGCCGCGGAAGAAATATCCTGGTCTTCGATTGGCATGATGTGATCTTGCATTTCGACCACATGAACTTCTGTCCCAAAAGCGTTGTAGAAGTAGGCAAATTCCATTCCGATCGCGCCCGACCCAATGACGACCATCTTGTTGGGCTTCTCAGGAAGTGTCATGGCCTCATATGACGAAATGACGACTTTTCCATCGTGGGGCAAATTGGGCAAATGTCGAGGTCTTGCACCAGTGCACACCAGCACTTTGTCGGCGGTCAAGGTTCGGCTTGGATCCCCTGAACCCTCACCGGTGTAGTACTCGTCACCAGCTTCGCGAACTTCAACTTTACATGGAGCAACTGGAGACTTGCCACTGGTGATCGTGGCGTGTCCGTCGATGTGCTCGATCTTGTTCTTCTTAAACAAGTACGCAATGCCGCCGTTGAGTGTGCCGGTGATTTTTCGACTTCGTCCAATGACCTTGTCCCATTCGACTTCGACCCCTTCGGTCTTCAGTCCCCATTCCGCGCCGTGCGTAATGGCGTGTTGATACAACTCTGCATTGTGCAACAAAGCTTTGGTGGGGATGCAGCCCCAGTTCAGGCAGACGCCCCCAAGTTTGCCACGTTCGACGCAAGCAACCTTGAGGCCAAGTTGGGCCGCTCGAATGGCACCGACGTAGCCGGCGGGTCCTCCACCAATAACGATGAGATCGAAGTGGTCAGCGCTCATGGCAATCCTCCTGTAGGGGAGGCCATTCTAGCGGCTGGAGCGAAGATTAATCCGGAGAACCAGGGAACCACCATGGAGTTCCGGGCTGATACCCCAGGCTTTCGTAGAGCTTGGTTCGGGTCTGCATTTCGTCCATCAATTCTTCCATAGAGCCATGCTCTTGGAGATGGGCCAGCCCACGGGCCACGTGGCCCATGGCCAGACGCATCATGGACAGTGGGTAAAGAACCAAGTCATAGCCGAGGTCTTCAAATTGCTTGGCGGAGATTTGTGGGGTTTTGCCAAACTCCGTCATGTTCGCCAGCAAAAGACCAGGGCATGCTTTGGCGTACTCGGAAAATTCTTCCTTGGTCCGGAGTCCCTCAGGGAAAATCATGTCCGCGCCAGCCTCGCGGTACTGCTGTCCCCGAGCGACGGCTTCTTCGAAAGAATGGACTCCGGCCGCATCGGTTCGTGCAATGAGCAAAAAGTCATCGCTTGGCCGGTGCTCACTCATGGCCCGAATCTTTTCCGCAAAAGCATGGGCTGGAACACATTGTTTGCCATCCAAATGCCCGCACCGTTTGGGAAACACTTGATCTTCAACATGGAGTGCGGCAGCGCCGGCCCGTCCATATTCGATGATGGTGCGAACAGCGTTCTCTTCCTCCCCAAATCCTGTATCGGCGTCCGCCACAACGGGTAGGCCTGATGCATCCACAATTTCCCGGATGGTCCGGGTGAACTCTGTGAGGCTCAGCAAACCGGTATCTGGAACACCAGCGACGTTGGCAGTCGCCCCACCCGAGATGTACACCGAATCAAAGTTGGCTTGCTTGGCCATACGAGCCACCAAGGCGTTGAAGACACCAGGGCAGATCAAGGTTTCGGGTTGGTTCAGGCGGTCACGGAGCACTTGGGCTGGGGGGGGCATGGAGGAAATCCTAAGAAAATCAGCGGCATTCGCCCAAGTTGGACTTCATTTGGGCCGATGCGAAGGACGTGTCCGACTCATTTCCAGCCCGAGATTGTCTTCCGACACTCAGAATGCTTGCATTCCTGACGCTTCTGGCGGGAATACTGCACCTGTGGTTTGCCACCAATTTGGGTGTTCAGTCGAACAGTGCTTCGAGCAATGCTTCGGTGCCACGTCCCTCCGTGGCCACCGTTTCAACGATAGGGCGTCCCCCGCAAGCATCTTTGAGCTCCCGGCGTAGCCGTTCCAAACCTTCGTAATCGCTTTTGTTCACCACGAAGCAATCGGCGATCTCCAAGATCCCGGCCTTGTCCATTTGAATGGAGTCACCCATACCTGGGACGACGACAACCGCAGTGCGGTCCACGCATTCACGGATTTTGGTTTCGTTCTGTCCGGCACCAACGGTTTCCACAATGACCCGGTCAAAGCCAGCCCCACCAATGAGTTCCAAGATCTCGGGAAGGGTCTCGTAGTCTTCGCCAGCGATGGCGAGGGATCGATAGAACACCGATTCATCAACTCGGCCAAAGTCGACCCGAAGCCGATCACCCAGCAATGCTCCGCCGGTGATGGGACTCATAGGGTCGTACGCCACAACAGCCAACCTTTCTCCTCGCTGGACGCTTTCGGCAGCAATTTGCGCCACCAGTGTGCTTTTTCCTGCGCCCGGTGAACCAGTCATTCCGACAACTTTTGCCGGCCGACGACGTGGGGCATCGGTTGGAGCGCGACCTTCGGTTGCTAAGGAGATGGATCGGGCCAAGCCGGCATTGCCTTCGTAACGTGCCACTCGAGGCTTCACGGCCGATCGAACAGTTTCTACCAACTCATCCATGCTCGTTCCGGTGTGGAAAATCTTTCTCACTCCAGCGTCGAGCATGATTTGCACATCTTCTTGAGGGATGATGCCACCGACATCGATGGCCATATCACTGCGGCCCAGTTCGGCCGAGGCATTGACCAGCCGTGGCACCAAGACCAAGTGTGAATTGCTCATCATGGAACAGGCCAAGACGTCGGCGTCTTCATCTCTCGCGCCGAGGGCGAGGGATCTTGGTGTTTGCCACAAGCCGGAGTAGATCACGTGGATCCCCGAGTCCCGCAGTGCCCGAGCGATCAATTTGACGCCACGGTCATGACCGTCCAACCCCATTTTCCCGAGCAGAACCCGAGGTCGGTGTGGCAGGTCTGCGCAACGGTCTATTTTTTCGAGCGGGGTTGTGGGTTCATTTGTCGCGCGCATAGACGAATCTTATGCCCAGTTCTCTGCCAGGCAGAACCGCTCGGCAACCGCGGCGGCCGCGGCGGCTCGGTCAGGGATGGGTTGATCTGCTTGGGCCATGAAGATTCGTAAGCATTGTTCGATACCACCACAAACGCGCTCAAAGCAGGCTTCGGGGTCTTTGGCAGCGGGAGGGTCCGGGAAGCCCCAGTGGGCCCGGGGGACGTCAATCGGCAGGACTGGGCACACTTCTTCGTGGGCGGATCCACAGAGGGTGATGATGAGATCCCAAGGTTGATCTTTGACCACATCGAGTCCTTTGCTGCTGAGGTGCTCGTGCGGGATGTTGTGGCTCTGAAGCGTGGCCAGTGCGAGAGGGTTTGGACTCCCGGTTGGCTTGCTTCCAGCAGAACTCGCAGCCAGCAGTCCCGGGAAGAGATGTGGCGCGAGGGCTTCAGCCATCAAGCTTCGGGCGCTGTTGCCGGTGCAGAGAAAGAGCAGGCGGATCGGGGGCATGTCTGAACATTGTGCATCAACAGTCTCCGTAGTGCTTTCGATGCCCTGATGTTGTGTATCTAAGATGTCTCTCTCATGGACACAGTGGCATTTTTGACAAATCTGGCTCAATCTTGGCAGTCGACGCCTTGGGTTTTTCCCAGCCTGTGTTTGGCAGTGGGAGGACTTATTGGTTGGTTTGTTCTTCCGTGGTCCAGTGATGGCATGGCGGACGAAGTGGCCGGACTTGTCGGAAAGCGGTTTGGTCGCCGATTTCGACCACTCGCGGTCAACGCGGGTACGAATTTTCCAGAGTTACTTCTGATGCTTTATGCCCTGCTTTTGGGCAAGTGGGGGGGTATTGCCAATCCTTTGGGCTCGAACTTTGCGAACATCTACTTGGTGATCATCGTCGCTCCACTTTGGGCACAATTGACCGGTTCGGGGGGCGGATTCAAGCGGATTCGTACAGAGTTTCGACTTGTACGCAAGCACGTATTGATGGCCATTGGCCTGTGGATGCTGTCTCGGGTTGCGATGACAACTCTCGCAGAGTCAGATGAGCAACAATTTGATTTTTCGGTGGTTTGGCTTGCCCTCTTGTCTTGTGGTGGTGGCGTGGTTGCTTTTTTGCTCTGGGCCCGATCGGATCAAAAAAAGAATCCAGAAATCTACGCAGGAGACGATGGGTTTCAAAGCCCTGGTCGGTTGCCCCGACTGGTCAGAATGCTGATGGTTTTGGGGATTTCTTCAGCAGCGATCAACTGGTTGTTCTTGGCTTGTACCGAGGTGTACGGAGATACTTTCAGCCGTTTCTTTGGCGAAAACATTTTTGCTCACCTTCACTATTTTGTAGGAGCGTTGGTGACCAGTCTTCCGGAGCTAACCGTGGCCACCCGTGCTTTTCGCCGGGATACAACCTCAGGTGCCAATTTGGCTTTGGCGGGAACCTCAGTCTCCAACGCCACCAACCTCGGAATTGCCATGTTTGGCATCCTTTTGGCCCTGCTCTTCCAGATCTCTGGGGAATAAGTTGCCTGAGCCGGTACGATTTCTCCCCGCATGACCACCGCTGATCCCATCGCTCTGATCGACCAGTCGCTCCGGACCGCCATTCATGCGGCCTTTGGTGAAGGGTTCGAAGATGTCGACCCCATTTTGCGTGAAGCTCAGAAGCGAGAGTTCGGCGATTGGCAAGCCAATGTGGCGATGGGTTTGGGCAAGCGGCTGGGTAAGCCGCCCCGAGAGGTTGCTGAAGCCATTCTTGAACACGTCGATTTTGGTGAGGTCGTTACAGAGTCTTCCATTGCTGGTCCTGGCTTTGTGAATTTGAGACTGGCCCCCTCGGCCGTCGCCAAAGCTTTGCTGGCGATGGACACGAAAGACTTGGGCGTGATCAAAGAGGCGTCGGATCGGACGGTGGCAATTGACATGGTCTCGGTCAATGTGGCCAAGCGTATGCATGTTGGACACCTCCGTTCGGCAGTTATTGGTGACGCAATCGCCCGCACGTTGGAGCGACGTGGTCGTACCGTGATCCGTCAAAATCACCTTGGCGATTGGGGCACGCCGATTGCGCTGGTCCTGACTCAACTTCGTGCCAATGGCATCAACCTGGATCACGTCACGCTTGAGGATCTTGATACGGCGTATCGGGAAGCTCAGGCCAATGCCAAAGCCGATCGTCGAGGCGCAGAAGCGACGAATCGATTCTTTGCCGGATCCCATCGCCTCGCCGAGCTCGAAGCGCAAAATAGTGGTGCCGATGAAGTTGTTGCTGCAGCCAAGCAAGACTTGGTGCGGCTGCAAGCGGGTGACCCCAAGCTTCATGATGATTGGCGAAAAATGATTGATTGCACCCTTGATGCGGTGCAAGAGACTATTGATTTGCTTGGGGTTCGTATGCGACGCGACAGCGACAAAGGCGAGTCTTTCTACAACAGCCAACTGTCCGGAGTGGTTGATTCATTTTTAGACGCAGGAAAAGCTCGGGAAGATGACGGCGCCATCGTGGTGGATTTCCCGGAACGTGATCGTCCGATGATTATTCGAAAACGCGATGGTGGGTTCCTCTACGCCACCACCGACTTGGCGGCAATCCGACACCGAACCCATGACCTCGCCGCCGACCGTATTTTGTACATCGTGGACATTCGGCAGCGGGATCATTTCCGAGATGTGTTTGAAGCGTCGCGCATGTTGGGTTGGGACAAGTGCCAAGATGGCACTGCTGCGGAACTGAATCATTTGGGATTCGGCACCGTTCTTGGCGCGAACGGCAAGCCACTGAAGACCCGAAGCGGAACCAACGCAAGCTTGATGAGCCTCATTGAGGAAGCGATTCGTCGGGGGACCGATGCGGTGGTCACGCGATCGCAGGATGCGTCGGCACCAACCCACGGTCTCTCCGAGCAGGATCTGGCTGGAATCGGACGTGCGGTTGGTATCGCGGCCATCAAATACGCTGATCTAAGCAGCGATGCGTCGAAGGACTACGTCTTTGATATGGATCGCATGGTGGCCTTCGAGGGAGATACCGGTCCGTATTTGCTGTATGCCCATGCGAGAATCTGTTCACTCTTGGATCGTGCTGGCGGGGTTCCTGAGGGTGCCAATTTCCAGCCGACGGACCCTGCTGAAAAGGATCTGGGGCTTCACCTCTTGGGATATGCCAAGGTGGTCCATCAGGTCTCTGATTCCTTGGAGCCGCACCACCTGTGTGGGTACCTGCATCGCTTGGCGGGGCTTTTTGCCACTTTTTACCAGCAGTGTTCGGTTCTGAAGGTCGAAGATTCTGACATTCGGGCTTCACGGCTCAGATTGTGTGATTTGGTCCGAAGAGTTCTGTCAGATGGCTTGGACCTTTTGGGTATGGCAGCCCCCAAAAGAATGTGAGTCGAAAAGTAAGACTTTGGCGGTTGGCCCGTCGTATCCGATGGAAGAACAAGGGAGATCCTGCGCATGTCCAATCCCAAAAAATCCGTCCGTCGTTCCGACGCCCCACCAACTTGGGTGCTGGCCACAGGCGTGCTCTTGATGCTGGTGGCGTTTGCTGCTTGTGGCGTGCTGTCTTGGTCGCATATCCAAGAAACTCCGGTGGCCGGATGCGGCGGCGGGGCTGAACTGGGTGGGAGTGCGGCACAGGTTTCAGGCAGTGGTTGTGATCGGGCCAAAGAAAGTGTCTGGTCAACCCTGCCGATCATCGGTTGGCCTACAGCCCATATTGGAATGGCATGGTTTGCGGCCTTGGCTCAATGTTGGACGGTGGGTCGCGGCCGCTTGGTTGGCCCGGCTCGCATCCTTGGACTTCTCGGCGGTCTGGGTTCCCTATTTTTGATTGGCGTCATGCTGGCCGAAGGTTATCTCTGTCGATGGTGCGCGATTGCCCACGGTGCAAACTTGGCCTTTTTGGCATTGGCCCTTGTGAAGGGTGGTCGAAAGGGGCCGCACATCCCGGCGGTCTTGCTTGGCATGTCACTGACGTTTGGGGGCTTGACCTTCCTTTTGATCTTGGCGGAACTTTTCCTTTCGCCCAAGATCGAAGACGTGGTGCCTGAATCTGAATTCAAAGTGAGGCCGCAAGCAACAGATGTGCAATCGATAGATCCCAGAAACGTCGGATCTTTAGGATTGGTTCGTTCAACGCCATTGCAAGGGCGCTGGCGTCTGGGTCCTGAAAATGCGCCCATCCGCCTGGTGATGTTTACGGATCCGCAATGTCCAGACTGCAAACGGGTGCACGGCGAACTGGAAGCCATTCTTGCTGAACGCGATGATATTTCTGTGGAAGTGAAGTTCTTCTTGTTCTGCAAGGACTGCAATGAGCGAGCAGCTCAGCAGAATTTGAATTTGCATCCCAATGCATGTTGGGGCGCAACGGTATCTGAGTTGGCTGGTGAATATGGTGGGCCTGAAGCATTCCACAAGATGCTGGGTTGGCTCTTTAGCGTTGACGGAAAGTTCACCTCGCCGCAAGCTTTACAACCTGGGTTCGCCAAAGCAGGCGTGGCCGGATACGCCAATGATATTTTGGGTGCGATCGGAAACGGCGTGCTTCCCCCAGACAAAAAAAGTGTTCTGGAAGCAGACGCTCGGGAAGGCGTTGACTTGGGCCTTTTCTACACCCCAATGGCTTTCTTGAATGGACAAGAAGTCAAGGATGTGCTGCGTCCCGGAGCACTGGGTCGAGCCATTCGAACACTCAGCGCTACTGACCCCCAACCATCAGCAAGCGCTGGGGATTTCCCGAGCACGGCCTTGGGTCGACTGGTGAGTGATTGGCAAGAGGGGCCTCGTCCCCAATTAAGGCCCGATCTTGCGGCAATCACGTTTGGCGTGGCCAACGCAACACCAGCAGTGGTGATTGGAGATATGGCCGAAGATGGATTTCGCCGGGATGTCCCAAAGTTGCTTCAGGCGGCCGATGCCGGTCAAATCAGACTTCAAATCCGCTTGTTGCCCACCAATCAAGCCGTGAATCCCGCTTCTGGTTTCCCCCAGCTGCAGAAGTGGTCTTGGGGTGGTCAAGCTGCGATCCGAATCGGTCAACTTCGGCAAGATGGCGATGTTGAGGGGGCGAAACAACTTTTTCGTGAACTGTTGTCCTCAGTGAATCCGCCGGCGTCATTGCAAAGGTTTGTTCAAACGCGACCTGATCTTTTGGGTCGGGAAGAATCCTCGGTTCTGGCCGAGGTATCCAACACCCACAACCAGTGGGCCGCACTGAAGCGGTTTGGTGTCCGTGGTCTTCCTGTATTGGTCCTGGACGGTCGACTGGCGACCCGGACGCAGATCAAGATGAGTGACGGCACACCGGCAGACGGTTTGTCTGAAATTTTAAAGATCATGGGCGGATCGTGACCCAAGCTTCGCCGCTGTACAACAGTGAGGATCATGAACGCGTGGTCAATATCGTTGGTTCAAACACCCGACGTTTGATGTACGCCATCGTTGTGTTTCTTCTTTTCGCCCTGCCAAGTCTTGGCATGGGGGCCGCAATGGTGGTCTTTGATCTTTCGGAGTTGCATCCGATGGATCCTGAAGGCACAACCTCGGCGATGGATAAAGCCGGAGTCGTAGCATCATGGATCTTGGCTACGGCCCTGCCAAGCCTCGTTTTGATTTGGGCTCTTTATACGGTTCAAGCGAAATTGTGGTTCCGAAGCCTGATCGTGCAGTCGTATTTTCGACGCACGTTGCAAATACTTTTCGCAATCCGCCTAACCAGCTACATGTGC
>PAFA01000044.1 GCA_002700845.1 Phycisphaerae bacterium
ATTGTTTTATGGTTAATATTAACCTGATTGAGCAACGATTATAATTAACAACGTCCCAAGGCCAACAGCCCACCAAATCCATTGTCGATTGGCTGTGCGGAATGACTGTTGATTGGCTCTATAGGTTTGTCCTTGACCCACTGAAGCACCACAATTAGTGCAAACGATGCGTCCACCAAGGGAGCGGTCAGCCCGAAGAGAGGTTGATCCACAGCGCGGGCAGCATCGGTTGGGCATTGACTGTTCTCTCCTGGGGGTATTATCCCTGAAGGGTGCGTCTTGTGTGTTTAGTTTATACTATTTTTAAATGCTGGTTTCCCGATTATTTGAACGGTATTTGATTCACGATTTTGTTTTTGCAATCCTGTTTTGTGGCGAATTATCAAGTCTGTCGATTCTAGTTTTTGAGATTGAGGTTTCTTTTGCCCTTTGTTGAATGGCTTTGCTTCTGGTAGAGCTTGTTCCCCTGCTTCGGTTACAAATGCTTCTCAGGATCCCAACGGTGTCATAGCCTCTTTTTGTGAGACATACTCAGCCATGAATTTCACAGCAAAGATTGATGCCTTGCAGCTGATGCTGACGGATCTACGAACGCGAAATGAACCGATTCGTCATAAAGCTGCATTTCGTGGTTGCCAGCCGGAGTTTCAGGCGCTTGTCACGAAGTTGATTCATCAATTAGAAACTGAGTTACTTCATGAGAAGCAGCAGTTTAGAGGGAAGTAATGATCGAATTTGGTGGACAGGCTTTGGCAAGGGCCTGCGACGTTGCTCTGGCCCTCATCTCTTGATTACTGTCATTCGTAGTCGACTGAAAATCTAGTATTGATAATCACTTCGTTCATTTGAGTGTGAGCAATTCGCCTGAACGTTGCAATTTTTCAAGATTATCGAATCCCCCAACTGTGTCTCCATCAACAAAGACTTGTGGAAAGGTATTCATCCCACTGCGTCGCTGACATTGTTTAAAGGTGAGGTCGTTATCAACAGTGATGATCCGATGTGGAATGTTGTAAGCCTCTAATAGTCGAAGCGCACTGTCGCACCATGGACAGCCAGGCAGTACTGCGATTTCCAGCCGTGTTTTGGTTTGGCTCCGTTCTTCTTGACCCTGTTTGAGAATCCCAAGGAGAAGATCTGCTCCTTTCAATATCAGTGAGCCTTGTTCTAGATGGCCCCCCCAAACCTGACATGCTCCATCAGATAGGCTGAGGTGAAGATGAACACCATTTGCATCAAAGGTTCCATTCAAGGTGATGATCTCTAGTTCCCCTTCCAGAACTGTTGGTTTATCACGTCCGGGACATTGAAATGATGCTTTTGATAAATTTCCAACGACTCCTAATAAAAATCCGCTGATCCTCTTTTCTTGGGCTACCTCAGAAAGGGACAGCAATAGGTCTTGGCCTGGCTCAAGATGAAGCGTCAGCGTATCCATTCTTCGAGTTGGACATCTCTTTTATACTAAGAAGACTAACCCGAGCCAGAGTCCTTGATACGATACGTGGATGTATCGTAAACGTAACGTAACTGTGTCATTCCTTGAAAGCCTTTTGCATGAGTTGCAGGACCAGCTTGTACCTGCTGATTCTTCAATCAGTGCAGGTCATGTGGCTGAATCGGCCACGTCTGAGCGTCTCAACGTGACTCTTCCGGCTGGCATTATGAGCCGGCTCAAGCAACAAGCCCTTAAGGAAGGGAGGAGCTGTAGCAGTTTGGCAACATTTCTGATTGAGGATGGTTTACGGCGTCACACTGTTATTCGGTAAAAGAGTACTCAATCTAATAAATTGCTTTCAATTCTTTGTGTTTCACCGTTACGTTCCATTCCTAACAACTCAATATTAAGTGGGTTCCTTAATGGGCTGCCCATCGGCAGTACGAAGCCATAGGTCTGAATAGCCAATTGAAAGTTTGCTAGTTTTAATTTACTTAGATTGTTTTCTCTGAGGTAGTGGCGTAGAGGTGCTGCGTCAAAAATAACCCCCTCGACTTTTCCTTGCTTTAGAATTTCGATTCCTTCGTTCAAGTTCTTTGTAAAGACCGGATTAATATCGTATAACTTCCCCCATCTAAGACTTGTCGTACCTTCTACAACAGCAATCTTTTTTCCTTTTAAATCTGCTTTGTTCCGAATTGCTGAAGGAGCCAGCTCTGCGAGAGACAAGGTAAATGCCGAAGCCAGTCCTGCTGTGATTGATGAGACTGCCACAAGCGATATCACCATCCAAATTCCTGCAATGGTGCGACCAGTTCTTGAAAGTGGTGCTCGATCTCCGTATCCGACTGTGGTAAGTGTGACCAGCCCAAACCACATTCCGTTCCCGACGCCATGTAAATATTGGCGTGGAAATTGTTCCGTGTTTTTGCGTCGCTCAGCCAGCCAAATCAGATTTCCAAAAATAAATAGAAGCGAAACAAGAATGCCGACTGATGACAACGCAGCCCAGCCAATAAATGGACGTAGACGTGTGATAATTCCAGGTGGTTTCTGAGGGATCAGTAAGCCCTCAAAGCCATGAAAATACGGTTGTGTGAAATCAATTTTTGGATTGGCTAATCGGTTTGGAGTAATGCTGATTGGACCGATGGCGAGATCAACACTGCCATCAGCAACAGCTTTTACATTTGCATTTGTGTTTGGCTGAATAATAAATTTGTAGGGTTGATCGAGACGATTTGCGACGTCCCTCCAAATTTCAATACTGATCCCGCTCAGTTCGCCATCCTTATCCATGACAAACGGAGGCGATCCACTCACTCCCACTCGCAACTCCCTAGCCACTGTCTGAATGGGCAGTGAAATCAGGACGATTCCAGTAAGCAAAAGTGTTCGTAACACAGAAACCTCGGCCTGATCAGCCCCTTTCGAGCCGGCGAATAATAAAACCCATGGCCATTAGAGATCCAAGGAGTGCTAACAGCAATGCCAGGGTCATCGTTCCAATGCGTCTGTCTTAACAGACTCTCATCACGGCTGTCTTGAGGTAACTCTCTAGGGAACACTTGCGTGATCATTGCAATTAAACAGTGCACTGACTCCTCGTCTTAGCTTCGATCAGCATCCTGAAGACGCCAGGTTTGAGTTGGGGACGCATCTTTTGAACTCAGAGTCGATCCGATCAAGACACGGTGAACCTCGGAGAGAAGGGTTTGGGCTGTCTTGGAGCTGGGAGCAAGAGCGCTTTGAATTTCTGGCTGAAAAGGCTCTCTGGCGTCCAGAAGGCCGTGAGCTTTTAATTGCTGATTTGCATTTGGGCAAAGCCGAAGTGTTTCAAGCTCATGGCATTCCCCTACCGAGTGACGGAGATCGCGGCACGTTGAACCCACTGCTGGACCTCTGCGCGCGAGTTCAACCCAAAACGCTCATCATCCTTGGGGATCTCGTGCATGGGCCCCTTGGGTTGACCGCCTCTCTACGGGAGACTCTGGCGGCACTTCCTGAGCTCACTGGTTGCCCCATCACTCTGGTTAGTGGTAACCATGATCGTCCCTGCCGCACGTTGGGTTTGGTTCAGCAATCGAGTTATCGGCTCGGAGAACTTTGGCTCAGCCATGAACCGGACCATTCACCCGATCTTTCCGGCCAAAACGCTCGTTTGCTTAATATCTGCGGTCATATTCACCCTGTTGCGAACCTCAGCTCTGGGAGTGATCGCTTTCGTCTTCCTTGCTTTGCCTACAACGCTTCAGAGCACAGATTGTTGATTCCGGCCTTTGGTGAGTTGACGGGAGGGCATGAATGCGGTCAGCTTTACCGCAAATGGTTGGTGGCTGAGGGCACCATCGTTCCTTGGCAGAACCCCGAATCCCGAGCTCGAAAAAAAAGGCTGGTCCGGTGATTCGCAATCGGACTCGAGCTTCTGCTGCAGATACCTCCTCTAGGAAGAAAAGACGTAAGCCCAAGCCCAAGACTCAGCGGTCGATCCTGTGGCGCAAGCGTTGGCTGATCGTGGTGGTTCCTGTGACGGTCTTCACGGGTTTGATTGCTCTTGCGCCTGGCACTCCGGAAAAAAAAGAGATTGCATCTGAGCTTGCCCCCACTGAAACCGCCAACTCTGTTGCGGGGCCTTTTGCTTACCAGCCCGATGATGAGGTCTATGCCCTCGATTTCGATCCTCGTGATGTGCGGCTAGGCCTGCTTGAAGGTTGGGATCGTGAACAGGATGCCTTTGAAGACACTGCTGCTCTCGCCTACGTCTCAGGACCGATGTATGAGCGGCACATTGATGAGTTTGGGCAGGAAATCACCGTGCCTCTGGGTGATCTGAAACTTGGCAATAGGGTGTGGCGTGGTCGCAATCGAACCGCCTCAAGACAACGAGCCTTCATCGGCATCCTCAACGATGGAACTGTCGATTTTGGATATGGAGAGCTAACCCCTGACCGTGCCAAGACCTACGACATGTTTGTGGGGGGTCTGCACAGCATCTACAACGACCTGGAGGAGCCACCTGAGAGCTACAAAGGGGCTTACAGCATCAGCATGGGGCAACGGATTCGTTATTACCTCCCACGCATTCGCATGGTCTACGGCTTGAAGGCCGATGGTCGAATTGAAATGCTGATGAGCAAAGATGGTCTCACGCTTGAGCAAACGAAGGATCTGGCACGCAGGCGGGGTCTCGTGGCGGCCTATATGCCTGACCACGCCTCGAAGAGTCGTTTGATCATTCCCGGAGTGAAAGGTTTCACCGAGGAGGATGCCAACTGGATAAGCGGTGGCGCCACCAGTTTTGTGCATGTCCCCTACCTACTCCGGCTGAGTGAGCGACGTGTCCCGCTGGAAGGAAGGATGATCACTGATTTGACCCGACGCATCGAGTCCAGCCAGCGCTGTGATGGTGTGTCTGACTGCGCGTTCTTCTATGGAGGGCAGCTCATGGATCGTGCTTTGGCTGGTTTGAACCGCGTGATGGAGCAGGGCGTTGAGCCGATTGCGCGCATGATTTGGGCGCCAAAGCCCTCACCACGTCTCGAACAGAATCTGACCACCCCTCTTATCGAAATGATGCCGACGAGGCAACCGTTGCGGGAACCTCCGATTACCGCCGACCCACTCGTGCTCCGAGAGCGTGCGGACGTAGAGACCGAACAGGATGCGTCTCTCAACTCAGATGCTGAGGCTCCCTCATGGGATTTCGACCTGCCTCCCGACCTGCCTCCACCCGTCTTGCTTCAAGAGGATCAGATCCTTCCGGAGGATCCTGAATCTTGGCCTGAGCCCATTCCACCAACCTCTGGTGTTGAGGAACAGGAATCGGTCTCTACAACTGAGGCTGAGCAGAGCATTATTTATGGAGCACCACCTCCACCGGTTCTCCCTCCTCCTCCTTTGCCCTGATCGTTCTGTTGATGCGCTTCAACGAGTGAACAAGGTGTTATTTTTTTCAGATAAAGCTTATGTTTGCGAGGGTTTGTCTGATCTATGGCCTAACGTTTTGGTAACGGCATAAGTCACAAGGTCTGACGTCTGACTAAGGATTGTTCAGGAGCTCGACCCAATAATTCGGCTGTCGTAGAACTTGTGCAATAGTTCAGGTGTATTAGTGAGTGTTGACCATCCGTCACCAGTTGTCAGTTCACTCGAAGGGATGCGTCCGCCAACCTTCCTCAGCGTTAAGCCTGGTGATCACGTCATCGTGCAAGCACCTCAGCAGGTTGCACAGGCATTCGACGACGGATGGTGGATGGGTCAGGTGATCTTTTGCGAAGGCGGCGCTCGTGATCCACGAGTGAACACCATGTTTCAGGTCGCCAACGTCGATGACGGAAATATCACTTGGATCAATGGCGATGAGGTGACCCATGTCGTCCGATCACTAGACGGAATGTCGTTGAGCTCTTGAGCTCGCTTAGATGTTCGCCGCCAAGTTTGCGAAGGCTGACATGACCATGATTGCGATGATCACGGTGCCGCCAAAGAAAGCGATGTTTGGATTACGGTGCATTTATTGATCCTGAGATAGGTGACCCTAGCCAAGACGCTTTGCATTCCGTTACATACGTATTAAGTTTTCCGCGGCGATCTTTGAACGGGATCCGCAAAAGGAAAAGGTCCTCGTGCAAGGGGGCCTTTTTTAATGTCTTCTCTCTAGTGCTGGCAGTAGTTGGCGATCACTCGATGGTCATGAGGCGTCCCAGCTCTGAGTGAGAGAATTCCGTTTGGTCTGTAAGTGGTAGATGGTGGGGTATTACAGGGCGTGTCTATCGGCGTGCTCACGGTGGGAGCAATTGCGGCCATCAATAGATCTTGGAAATGGTTGAACGCACCAGTGAAAGAGCTGCCGTTCAGTCAGTTTCGTTTTGACAACTCCCTTCGTTGGAACCATTCCCCAACTCGGATCCAATACGCATGGCGCGTCTACCTGGCACGAGTGCGCTGGGGACCGACCAAGCGTTACCTCCGACCAAGGCACCCTGGGGCGAAGAGATAACCAACGCGCTTTACAAACAGTGACATAACACCTATAGTTTGTCGAAAGACTTAAAGGGGGTTTCATATGATGGCTGATTATTCGACTGCCATCTTTGGTCTCCTTGCCTTCACGGCAGTTATCTCAGCGGCTGTTGTCTTTGTTCTAGCCCAGCCTTCCGACCTACCTATCGTTAAGAAAGTATTTTAGAGCTGAGTCAGAAGATAAGCAACAAATCCTCTGGGAAGAGGCAATTCAATCAGGAGGTCTCTGTGGAAGGAGACCTTTTTTCATGTCCACTTGCTTCTGCCTTGAAGGCTGCCTCAACTGCTTCTCTTATTGCTGCTGCTGTTGCCACCTACGCTTCTGCCGTTGAAACTCCTAGCTCAGCTCGCAAGCGTTCGATCTCCTGGCGCATTGCAATGACGTGATCCATCAGTGATGGCGATCGTTGAACTTCAGTTGATCCAAGACCAGCCTCTTTCCTGAGGTCAAGCACGTGCTCCATCAAAGATGGATTGGGAGTTTCATTGTAAGCAGTATGTCCAGCACAAAGGTGTTGGTTTTGATGCAACCAAGAAGGCACCATTGACATATTGCGGCGTGTCATACGCCAAGTGATCTAAAGAGTTCACACCTTCAACCCCCTGCCCTAACGGGTGGGTGGGGGTTTGTGTCTCAACAGCACAGACTCAGCATCTTCTGTATCAACAATAAACATGCGCTGTATCCATGGGAACTTTTACTGTGTTCAGGCTTAAGCTATGAAGCTAAGGTCCATTATTTCTGCTGATTTCGTTCACCTTGCATCCCGTATGTGGCGCATAAATAACTGGCCACGGAACGGGGGACCAGTATTTTACGGAGAACATCATGACTACTCTTCATTACAGAGGCCAGGCTTATATAAGCCAGCCCAACTCTGTAGTTAAGCCTTGTGTTCAACTGACTTATCGTCAGCAGCACTACATCACATCCCGTCAGATTGTTAGAGCTGAGATGCAAGAGCATCCAACCTTGGTTTATCGCGGCGTTTCATACGTCAAGTGATCTAAAGAGATCACATCAATAAGCTCTCGCTTAACGGCGGGAGTTTTTTATTGTCTGCTGTTAATTCCACACAGGTGTCAACAGCTGCCTATTACTCATGTTGCCAGTAAGTTCATATGGCTCAAGCATGTTCGCATCGATCAGCTATTGCCTGAAGCTCTTCTGTTGCATCATTAATATCTATAGCACTTTACTAAATAATTTCATTTATCAAAGTGGTCTATCGATAAGGAGATGTTACCCTCCTCTGCTTGTATTCAATAGATAACTATATTGCCGCGCGAGTCTACTGTAGTTGTCCTTGGCTCCTCAATCCTATAGTTAGGGTTAGTGCTTGCAACTTGAGCGGGAATGTTTAGATCTGGTGTTCTCAAAAAGTAATACGGATCTGATTGCATGCCTGATGTCATCTGCACTTGTTGGGCAGTGATACCCTGTGAGTAAGAATCTTGCTGCTTCTGTTCGGCACTCACATATATGCCAGGTGCATCAGGCTTTGACTCTGCAATTGTTATGCCATCTGATTGTGACATCATTGGCTGACGTGATGCCATGGTCAATGCTGCGACCAATGGGTTGCCTGATGCCGATACCGTCGCGTTCAAGGATTCCACCCTTGGATCTTCGCCATGCCTCCACTAGATCCCGCCATGTCGTCTGTCTTCTTGGCAGTGGTGGAGCAATCGCTGCAAGGTTCGGCGGACTGAAGTCGAGTGATGCCAGCTTCTCCATGTCTTCCGCCATGATCGGCACATATCTCAGTAGTGCTTGGCCGATTGCTGACATATCGGCAGGTGATGGCTGGATACCCAGCTGTCTCAGCACTGGTGTGGCGAATGTCGCAAGATCAGCAGGTGTCATCGCTGCGATGCCTTCTGATTTCAGCTTTCTGATGTAGACACGCACGCATTCAGCTAAGTCAGGGGCGACTGGCTTCATAAGTCGCTGATCTTCCGCCGATTGCCTGATATCCAGTAGAACTTGTCCTGCAATGCCTGCGATTTCCCGCATCGATAAGGGAAGTGTGGCGTCTGGTGCCGTGATCGCTTGTGATTGTTCCTGTATCAGTGCGGTATTGCCATCAGCGTTTGCTTTCGCCCTCGTTATCAGGCGTTCAACCTCTGAATGCACCGCTGAATACGCGGTTAGGACAGCTGTGCTGCGGCAATCGGTGCTTTCAGTAGCTAATGCCCGCCGAATGCTGGCCTTGCCACCGAGATATGGGCGTAATTCCGCAGGGATTTGTCGCCTTTAGGTGAGCCGTCCACAACGTGGATCGATCTTCAGGTATTTCAGCAGCTGATTGATCTTCGGCAAACCTTTTTAGGTCACGTTTTAGGCCACTCGTTAGGTCATTTCTAGTAACTGTCTAGGTTCTCAGCTTCTGAATGGCTGCTCATCGTTTGAACAAGACGTTGTTTTCAGAGATAATGCTTTTGTTTGCAAGGGATCAACAGATCTATGGTCTAGCTCGACCAGGTTGATCCGCATGCCTGGGTACCTGCTTTTTGGCTCAGGCGTACTCGTGAGCATTCATCATCCCTGCCCAGCGACCAAGCCCACTACCAGGCCCGCTGGAGGGGCGCTCACATAAAGCACCTTCCTAGCGTCTGAGCATGGAATCAGAACACGCTTTTCTTTCCCATCGCCTTGATGTAATCGAAGGCAAGTTGGATGCTGTGCTTCAAATGCTTTCCGACAGTGAAGACACCGAGTGGCTTACGACCAAAGAAGTCCTGCCTCTGATGAGTGTTACGTCCAAGCAACTCAATCACCTCATTGCCTCTGGCGTTATTTACGGAGACGCAATACGGAATCTCGGATCAGCCAAAAATCCCAACTATCGCTATCACCGCAGTCGTTTGCTGAACCAGTATTTAAAACAAGTGATAACTCCCCAATGACTCTTGACTGGGAGATCCCCCACGTGATTGTCCAAGCACCACAGCAGGTCGCACTCAAGACAGACGACAGTTGGTGAATGGTGCAAGTCGTTTTCTGCGAAAGAGGTGCCCGTGCCGCACGAGTGAACACCATGTTTCTGGTGGCCACTGTGGATGACGCTTCTATCGCCTGGGTCAACGGTGGTGCGTCACGCATGTTGTCCAATCCCTGGATGGATTGGCACTAACTGCTTGAGATCATTGATGCACAGACAAAAGAAAACCCCGCCGAAGGCAGGGTCTCGCAGCTTCTCGTTGGACGTATTACCTAGTCTTCACTCCTGAAGAAGCCCTCCTTACCTCTTAACCATGCCTCAGAAAACCCACCGGACAAGTCCCTTCATATCAGTTGATTGACTGATCTGCGGAATCTTCTCAAGATGTGCACGGCCAACTCCTCACAAGGTTTGGCTCCTCACACCCCCCGAAGAAGGTTTTCGCCTTCTTTTTTTATGCCTTGGCCCGTTCGCCTACATGGCAATGGTGTTCAGCCATAAAAAAAGAGCAGTCCTCCCGACTACTCCTTCCAGCGAGCATCCAGCACCGCTTTCGTATTCACCCTGGCTACGGCACAAGTGATTGTCCGTGGGTGTGCTTCTTTCTGGACAGATCATGTGGGCAACGGTGGTGACTCAGGTCTTGAGTTCCGAGTTGAGGCCTCTTTGGGTTGAAGTGCAGAGAGACAGGCTTATGGCTTGGTAGCTAGGTGTGAGCTTTAAGTTTCGATCAGGTAAATCAGCGGTCGTTGCTCTGTCTGTAAGTCATAGACATCGATCAACTCTTGAGGTAACAGAGATACCTTTGCTTCCAGCAACTGTCTTATCTCTGAAAGTTCATTGATTATTTGCGGCTCGAGGTGTGCTGACCTGCGCTCAACTTCACTAATAGTGCCGATATGTAATGCAAGGATATCTGTTGAATGGTTTGCTTTCTTCTTTGGACGTCCACGTTTTTTAAAATCCATCGCGCTGAAAGCAATGTGCGTATATGTGTCGCTTAAAAATCATACATAATACATACAAATTTGGTACGCATAGTTATTAATACGCCAGCATTAATCCCGGATTCGAGGCCGTGGGGCTACGGACGGACGTAAAAGCAGCGCGGGTGGTGGTGGTTCGCGGCATCCTCACTGACGTAAAAAGCCGCAGCGGTTTTATAGAAATTGACATCTGATGTTGGCACTTGCAAGTATCAAAAAAGTCGCACCATTACCTCATTATAAGGTCGCGATAGGTGGTTAATCTATCGATTAATCGAAATAGTCCAAAGGGGATTAGTCAAAATCTAAGAGGTACCCCAAACTGCCTCACAGAAATCTTTTACTAGCGTGCCATCATCCATCTTTCCAGTTGGATCTGGCTCTAGCCCCAACCTTTTCATTGCAGTTGGGTAATCAATCTGTTTAGTAGCCACAAGAGTGCATGTCTTTTTCTTAGGGGTGCACGACACCAACAGAAATA
>PAFA01000045.1 GCA_002700845.1 Phycisphaerae bacterium
CCAACGTCGGCTTCTCCGTGAGCAACGTCCCTGCTCCAGGTGCACTGGCCCTCCTCGGCCTCGCCGGCTTCGGCCGTCGTCGTCGCAGCTAAGCCTGACTCTGCAATGCGATCTCAACCCGCACCCCCAAGGGGTGCGGGTTTTTTTACAACTCATCTTTTGCCCACCAAATCACGTCTTGCAGCCCCCGCGGACCAACCGTCCTTGACCACTTGGCCTTACTGGGCACTGGTTCCACCGTGCATGTTGAATGGATGCCCTGAGATGTGGATAAAAACTCGATCTTTGGAGAGAAGTCCTCCCAGCCACCAACAACTCAAGTTGTGCATAAATCGACTTCTTTTCCTCTTGTCCACAACTCATCCGCCGAACCCAACCCACCTCTCGACAGTCCGGAAAACAATCGGCAAAATGCAGAAGTCTCGAACAATCATGAAGTTGAGACATTCTTGCTTTGCGACCGGGAGGGTGCGAAGCTACTGCAGAACCCCTCGGTTCGAAAGGCTGGATGATGGACTGGACTTCCTTGTGTGCAAAGACAACTCTGGCCTCTGTTCTCTTTAGTGCCCCAGCACTGGCGCAGGACAGCCTCGATCGGGTCAGTACTTCTGAACGCGGCAGCCTTTTGATATTCCCTGATATCCGTGCCGCTTGGGAAGGCGGAGATGTGGTCTCGGACACTTTGATCACAATGACCAACGACGCCCCAGGCGAAGTCAGAGTGCAGTTCTACATGGTGCTGGGCACCAACTGCATCTCCTACGACAATGCGTTCACAATGACCGCAGAACAACCTGTTCAATGGCAGGCATCTTCTGGTCGTGCGCTCAACCCCGCCGAACTCAACCCAATCTTGGCCCCCATGAGTGTGCTTGACCCCTCGGTCTTGAGTCCATTGGGATCCGGAAGCATCGAAGCCACGTTGTACGTGTGGGCAACCGGTCTGACGAACCAACCAATCAAATGGAATCACCTGCTGGGCACCGCGACTCAGGTTGATTACCTCTCGCACACTGCATCCGAGTACGCCGCGAGCGCGTTCCAAGCCCGAACCGATGGCCCCTCCGGCACAGACATCCCGGGCGCTGTGGATCTGGAAACGGGCTACGGCACCCTGGCCCTTGACGGCAATTCTTACGCCGCAACACCAGCGTCTTTGCTGCTCAATTTCCCGGCCCCCGATGCCCTTGTCGACTCAATCTACTCAGGCGGGCCGTATGCCGTTGAAGCCTCTGGAGTCGAATTGGTTCTGCAGATTCCTGATTTCGACTTGTTCTACGACGCGGGCTACGAACGGACGGTGGACTTAGAAATTGAAATCTGGAACGCCGATGAAGTGAAATTCTCCGGCACATCCAACTGCTTCTCTTGCTACAGCGGCTTGCGGTTGGAGAATTACCCAAACCCAAACTCCTTCCCGATCGGCATTCTTGGAACGGACCTTGGGAAAGCACGGATCGATGCGAGGCAAAACAATGCATGCGTTGATTCCAGCGATCACGCCTTGCTTGGGGTTCTTCATACTGATCTGGTTTACCGGCGCCCCGGCACCACGGGATACTCTGGAAACAGTCGACTCAGTACTCCACTTACCGGAACGGGTACCCAAGCCTCGATCATCCGATACCCCCTAGAAAATGGCGGTATTGAACCAGAGGAATTCGCTGGCCCCTAACTTCTGGTTCAGAATGTCATAACTATTGAAGCGCACGCCACTCCGGCGTGCGTTTTTTTAGAGCTCTTTGAGACCCTTTCGGCAGTGCTCCAGCAACCATCTCAGTTTGGGATCAACATCATCCGGGTGCCCAGAAAGTTGAGGCAAAATGGTCTTTGCCAATGTCTTGCCCAATTCAACCCCAGGCTGGTCAAATGAATTCAACCCATACAAGACACCCTCAACAAAGATGCGGTGTTCATGCAGAGCCAGCAAACAGCCCAAACTGTATGGATCCAAACGATTCAAAAGTACGACTGTGACTGGACGGTCGCCAGGGAACGTCATGGAAGCAGTTGCAAGTTCCAACATCTCACCTTGAAGACCAGCCTCTTGGGCCGCAGATCGTGCGGCCAAGGGGCTGCGCCCATGCCGAAGCGCCTCAGCTTGCGCAATCAGATTGGCCAACAACGCACGGTGGTGCTCAGCATGATCATGGTCGGGATGAATAACCCCAATCAAATCCACCAAAGCTCGATCCGTCCCTTGGTGCAACCACTGGAAGAATGCATGCTGGGCGTCTGTACCCGGCTCACCGAAGACCAAGGCGCCGGTCGGCCCCGTCAAGGTCTCGCCACTGGCAGAAGTGCGCTTTCCATTGGACTCCATGTCCGCTTGCTGTAGATAGGCTGGAAGCCGACCCAACCGTCGGTCATAAGGAATAACGGCATGGCCCGAAAATCCAAGATGTACCCGGCACCAATATCCCAACAAACCGAGCAGCATGGGAGCGTTCTGAGCGCTTGGTGCTTCAGCAAAATGTCGATCCATTGCCGCGGCTCCCGCCAAAAGGTTCCGAAAGCCTTCTGAGCCAATGGCACATGCCAGGGACAACCCAATTGGGGACCACATACTGAACCGACCGCCTACCCAGTCTCGGAAGCCAAACATACGGTCAGAGTCAATTCCAAATGATTGCACCGCTTCTGCGTTCGTAGAAAGGGCCGCAAAGTGCAACCCCACATTGTCCTCGCCGACTGCTTCTGCAATCCATGCCCGAGCCGTCCGCGCATTCATCATCGTTTCCAGAGTGGTGAACGTCTTGCTGGCCACCAAGCACAGAGTCGTCCGTGGGTCCAGATCTCGGGTAACCAACTCAAAATCGTGGGCATCCACATTGGCCACAAAATGAACCCTGGGACCGGAGGCCGACGATTTCAACGCCTCGACGGCCATACGCGGTCCAAGATCAGAACCACCAATGCCAATATTGATCACATCAGTGAATACGGCACCATTTGAAGTCAGAAGTTGACCACCTCGCACCGCGTCGGCAAAAGCCAACATGCGCTCCAGTTGCTCGGCGGCGTATGAGGTGGGATCTTCACCATCCACTTCGATGGTCTTGCTCAGTCCTCCACGAAGGGCAACATGAAGAACCGATCGATCCTCACTGGCGTTGATTCGTTCGCCCAAAAACATCGCGTCACGGGCTTCTTCCAGCTGAACGGACTGGGCATGTTCGAGCAATGTGGGCAAAGTCTGCTCATTGAGCAAGTGACGGCTGAGATCCAAGAAGCCACCGGGAATTTCGAACTGCAACCCTTCAGGATCCATTAATGAAACGCCCTTGAGAGATGCGATCGATGTGCCTTGAGCCGAGAGTTTGGCAGCAGTCGTCATCATTCAGCCTCTTTCATCTTCCGCGGATCAACCAGTGTGGTGTAAATGTCTTCGGGCAAAAGGGCGTTTGGATCGTGTAGCCGGAACCCACCCAAAAATGCGTTGAGGTTGTCGCCCCGCCGTGCATCTGGTGGCATCTCTTTCAAGCGTTTCACGTTGCCGCCACCCAGAACAACGAAATCAGCCACCATGGCTTCCTTCAAACGTTTGACGGTCTCAAAGACGTCCAGTTCCCAAGCCTGCTTCCCTTGATCCTTTAAAGCTGCAATACCGACGCATTGCTCGAAGGTCTTTCCATCCCGGTAGGGCAAGTGGCCAAGCTCCATGGGAACGACAACGGGCTGCCCTTTCGCATCGGGGAGCACCATGGCGTTGCCAAGACCTGTCCCCAACCCGAGGTACAACATCTTGCCTTCACCGGGCCATGAACCCAGCGCTTGCAATTCTGCATCATTGGCCAAAGCAAATGGCATCTCTGGAAACAGTTCACTGCAATCGAATGTATCCCAGCCGGCCCCAAGATTGACCGGGTTGACCAGCGGACGACCGTCGGCGATCGGTGCGGGCAAACCGACCGCGACCGCGTCGTAGGACCACCCCTTGGTGGCGGCTTTCACTCCCTGCGCAAAGCGCGTCGGCGTAAAATTCGGACCCGAAGGGAATTTTCTTCGCTCCGAATCACCGGTTCGCAAGAGTTTGACATTGGTCCCTCCGATATCAATCGCCAGTACCTGCAAGTCTTGATCCTCCTCGATAGAAGTACAAGGTAGCCGGTGGACGGTCTATAGGATGACGAATTGATGAACCGTTCAGAGTTGATTCAGCGTGGCTGGCACGAACGCTCGATCTACGCGACCGACGCCAGCATGTACCGAGAGGTACCCAGTGGCATCGCCACCCCTCGGGATGGCGAAGAACTCCGTCGTATCGTGGTCGAATCCGCCACGCGAAACGAGCCCATTCTTGCCCGAGGGGCCGGCACATCGCTGGCCGGTCAAACGGTTGGATCTGGACTCGTCTTGGATTTCTCCAAACACATGCACCGTATTTTGAGCATGGACCCGGCCCAAAAAATGGCCTTTGTGCAGCCTGGGGTGGTGCTTGATCAACTGAACCAGTCGGCCCAAGAACACGGTCTCCGCTTTGGCCCGGACGTCTCCACCAGCACACATGCCACGCTTGGAGGCATGATCGCCAACCGCTCGGCAGGGTCGTATTCACTCAAGTACGGGATGACCGACGAACACATTGTGGCCCTCAATTGCATTCTCGCGGATGGCACCAGAGTGAAGTTCGCAAAAAATGCAGCCATGCAAGATCCCTTGGTCATGCAATTGACTGAGCAGGTGGCCCGCATCGTGCTGTCCGTTCAAGACGAAATCGACCGGCGGTTCCCAGACATAAGACGCAACGTTTCGGGATATGCGCTGGATGACATTTTGGCGCAACTGCGGTCCAGTTCTCCTGGGACTTACGACCAAGTCAATCTTTCACAATTGATTTGTGGTTCTGAGGGGACGTTGGCTCTCATTGAGAGCGCGCAACTCAGATTGGTCAAGACGCCCCAAAATAGCCAATTGCTGGTGGTCTCTTTTTCTACCGTCGATGAAGCCTGCAAAGAACTGGTAAGTCTGGTCCAAACGTACCCGGCAGCGGTGGAATTGATCGATGCCAACGTCATTCAATCGGCGAAGGACCAAGGCGGATTTTCCGGAATACTGGACAAGCTCCCCAATGAAGGCGCGTTGGTCTACTTGGAGTACCACGATGAAGATACGCAGGTCGCGGAGAAGCTTCTAAGTGATCACGGGATCTCGTACCACAAACCAAGTGATTTCGAAGAAGCCAAAACATTCTGGCGTTTGCGAAAAGAAGGACTGGGCCTGATCGGCAGACCCTCCGAAGGACGAATGCCCATTGCAGGCTTCGAAGACTGCGCAATACCTCTGAAGCAATACGCCTCGTTCCGCCGGGAGTTTGCGGATCGCCTCGCCAAAGACAGTCGCGATGCCGTGTGGTATGCGCATGCCTCAGTTGGGCTCTTACACGTCCGGCCGAGATTTGACTTGCGAAAGGAAAGTGAACAAGTTGCTTGGCACGATTTGACCAATGATCTCACCAGGCTTGTCATCAAGCATGGAGGCACAGTTTCGGGTGAGCATGGTGACGGCCGCATTCGCGCGAAGATGGTCCACGACATGCTGGGACCGACGATTGTGGAGGCCATTCGTCAGATCAAAATCCTCTTTGATCCCAAGCAGCGACTGAATCCAGGAAATATTGTTGAGGCACGACCCGCCTTGGTCCCGCTACGCATTGATGGTCGACACCAACCAATCACTGAACCGGATACTGAAACATTTTGGAAGTGGCCCGAAGGCCTTGCCCAAACTGCCGGATCATGCAACGGAAATGGACTTTGCCGAAAAGAAACTGGTGGCGCTATGTGTCCGTCTTGGCGGGCAACACGAGACGAAAGACACGCAACCCGCGGCCGAGGCAATGCGTTACGCGAAGCAATAACGGGTGCCGATCAGCCTGACTTCAGTGATCCTGACCTCCACAGCACCTTGGAGCTGTGCCTGTCCTGTAAAGCCTGCCGACACGAGTGCCCGGCTAATTTTGACGTGTCAAAATTCAAAAGCGAGGTACTGGCCCAACACCACCACCGCAACGGCACACCAATCAGAGCACGACTTTTTGGAAGTATTCGACCACTGGCCAAACTTGGTTCACGCTTTCACCGTTTGGCCAATCTGATTCAAAACACACCCCCGGTTCGATATTTCACGAACCATTGGCTGGGCCTCGCCCCGGGCCGATCGCTTCCGAAATTCTCCAAATCTCTGTTTTCCAGATGGAAGCCCAACCATGCCCCAAACGCACCCACCGTGATCCTCATGGCGGACTGCTTCTCGTGTTTTTACGAGTCTGATCTTGGCCTTGCCGCCATCAAGGTTCTCGAATCTTTTGGCTACCAGGTGGTGCTGGAGGATGTGGGCTGCTGCGGCCGAACCAATATCTCGGTTGGCAGACTGGATGCCGCGCGAAAAAATATTGAGCGAACTGCACCCGCCATCGAAGGTCTGCGTCAAAAGCACGACGCCATTGCCATACTCGCACTGGAGCCTTCATGCGCGAGCGCGATGCAAGAGGACTGGGGAGAACTCAAAACCAATGTGCCTACGACCACTACAGCAAATGTCGCGAAGCACACCGCGAGCCTCGAGTCTTTTTTGCTGAACCATTGGGACCAGCATCCCATCCGTCCAAATTTCAAGGCCAACGACCAATCAGTGGTGGTGCATACGCATTGCCACGCAAAGCATCAAGGACCAGTTGCGGCGCGTCTGCTTGAAAATGTTGGTTTTAAGGCCACCGCCATCGACTCTGGTTGTTGTGGCCTCGCGGGCTCCTTCGGTTACCGCGCTGAATGTGATGATGTCTCTCGGAATGTCGCCGAGCAATCTCTAGGGCATCATCTCCAAGAACATCCGAACACCTTGGTGGTTGCCCATGGCACCTCATGCCGACACCAAGTCGAGGATGTTTTCGGACGAGAAACCGCCTCCCCCATTGTGTTATTGGCCAACGCGTTGGTTTAATGGCCAGGGGCTTCGCCCTCGTTTGGGGAACGCGATTTGGGCTTGGCGGACAAGAACAAACCCACCGAAGCCCAGACCATGGCGAAGGCCACGATCCGGCGCATTGACAGTTCCTCTCCGAAGAATCCAACCGCCAATGTGAATTGCAAGGTTGGGGCGATGTACTGCATCAATCCCACCACCGAGAGTGGAAGACGCTGCGCTGAAGCGCTAAAAAACAACAACGGCACGATCGTGACGAGTCCACCCAACCACAACACGCCCATCTGCACTGGGTCGGAATCAAAGAGAACCGCGCGTCCTTGTCCATGCAGCCACCATTCAACCACGCCAAGCACGGGGAGAAGCATGATCATCTCACCGGCAAGACCCGTAAACGCATCGACATCGGTTTTCTTTTTGGCCAAGCCATAAAGCCCAAAGGACAGGGGTAAGACAAGGACAATCCAAGGCAACTCGATCATGCGGCCGCCGTTCAAGAATCCGGAAATCTCGAAATCCGAAGCAAACACCATCGCCCCCACAAAGGCGACACTCAATGCAAACCAACGACGTGGGCTCATGGACTCGCCCAACACAAAGACACCCAATAGGACTGATAGCAGTGGATTGATGTAATACCCAAGACTGGCTTCGGTCAATCGAGAAGAGACCACGGCATAAATAAATGTTCCCCAGTTCACCCCAATCAAAATGCCGGCCACGAGGACTGGTCCAGGACGAGTGCGAAGAAGTCGAGCCAAGGACCGAATCCCACCAGCCCGGCAACTCAAATAGATGAGAAGCAGAGGAAGACCTGTCAAGACACGCAACGCAAGCAGTTCCAGTGGCTCGGCGAAATCTACCGCTTTGAAGTACACACCAGTAATCAAACCCCACCACACATAAGCGGCAAGGGAGTACATCAAACCAAGGCGATCCAAAGTCAAGATGTTCCATGGTAGCCCACGGGGCTTGGTGTACCATTCGCGGTTCTATGGTGTCATTTGCCGATCACGCACGCTGGCTTGGTTCATTCTTCCGGCACGGAACAAGAGTGGCCTCTTTGGCCCCTACCGGTCGCCGGCTGGCTCGGGCAATGTGTCGAGAGATCAACCCCAACAGACCGCAACGAATCCTTGA
>PAFA01000046.1 GCA_002700845.1 Phycisphaerae bacterium
AAAGCGCCTGGGCGACTTCTCAGTTCAACACCTACTGGATTGGAGAGATAAAGCCGTCATTCAAAGCTTCACAGAGCCAAGGCAGCTCTCATTCCCGGCGGACGCGGGGGAGCAGGCAAAGAAGCGGATGGTGGGCAACATGGTACCTCCGGCATTCGCCAAGCAGCTGTGCCTCGCAGCGAGCGAGGACATTCAAGCGAGCATAGTCGAGCGACAGTTCGACCACCGCGTCATGCTCATGCAGCGCGAGGAAGTACCTGTGAAGAAACCGATGCACGCACCGATCTCAAAACGTGAGCTCACGTTTGAGGATGCCGCCGAGACGACAGACAGAGGCAGGCACGGGCGCTGGATCAATCACCCCACCCTGGGATGGCATCAAGTGCAAACTCTCAAGCGCAACAGGAATGGGAGCATCGATTGGGAAGACGTGGATGCGCGACTCTCAGCTGAGCCGTGGCTCAAGGTCACGAGTTGGATGCTACCCAACAAAACCGAGAGCAAGACCGAGTGGCACGCTCACATTGAAAAACACCGACGCGTGGCAGCGATCGAGTGGCGAGAGCGCTGGGCGATGGGCGAGTGTGATGCTGAGCGACATCGCAGCACACACATCCAGCGCTTCCAGCGCGAAAGCGCAGAGAAAAGGCGCAAGGTCAGCAACGAGACCGACAGTGTGCTGGCGCAGAAGGACAGCAACGCCGAGCTGCAGATCAGCAAGCCGGAGTGGTACGGTCCGTACTTGGACGAGGGCGAGCACTACCTCACCCCTCGCACCACTGAGAACCTGACCAAGGCGCATGAAGAGATGAAACTGGGTGAAATCGCAGACAAACACAGGCACTTACTGCCGCGTATCAAAGAGCTCATCTACCGATTCTGGATCCTCTTTGATGGCAAAATGCGTGCCATCAAGGGCGTGGAACTGGACCTTGACCTGTCAAATGTCAAACCAATTCGCAAGCAACCATACAGGTGGTCACCTGTGAATATGACAAAGGGCAAGGCGCTCATTGATGAGTTTCTCGAACAGGGGCTCATCAAACCTGCTGTTTCAGAGTGGGGAGCTCCGGCATTGCTCGTCCCAAAGCCGCACACGACGCCTGTGGCGTTGCGGCTCGTCGTGGATTTCCGGGAGCTCAACAAGTGTATTGTTCCAGACACTTTTGAGCCACCCAGCTGCGACCTCTGCATGAGCTGGCTCGCAGGCAAACCTGTAAGGACATGCTTGGATCAGCGCTGGGGTTTTCACCAGTGCAAAATGTCAGAGAGAATGCAAGAGTACTTTACATTCGTGACGCCCATCGGCACTTACCAATACACGAGGCTCGTGATGGGATTCGTCAATGCAACGGCTGAGTTCCAGCGCGCGATGAATCATTCCATTGGCGATTCGCTGTGGAAGTGTGCTGTGGCGATGGTGGATGATCTGATGGTGGCATCGAAAGATGCAGAGACACACCTCACAGACCTTGAAGAAATATTTTCAAAACTTGCGGCACGCAATCATAGTGTCAAACCCTCCAAAGTACGATTCATGCCCGAGGAGATCGAATACCTGGGCAAAATCTCAACAGAAGAAGGCATCAAGATCACAAATCGCCACAAAAGCGCTGTGGCTGAGATGCCCTACCCTCTCGACAAAGATGGCGAAGTCGATGTGACACGCCTACGCTCGGGTGTTGGGTTATTCAAATTCTGCCGAAACCACATCCCGAGATGTGCGTGGCTTTGCGCACCTCTCAACGAGCTCACCTCGAAAGAGGCAGGCAAATGGACACCTCTGCACAGCCTGTGTTGGGATGCACTGAAATATTATGTCATCCACACCAAAGGCCTGTACCACATCGACTACAGCAAGCCCATCTTCGTGTGCACCGACGGCAGCAAACGCGGCGTCGGCGGGTACATCTACCAGAGAGAGGGCACGGACGAGAGAGTGTGCTCTTATTTCTCTCGCCAAACCACCAAAGATGAACAAAAATGGGACACGCGTGAGCTCGAGTTGCTCGCTGTGCTCGCGACTCTCGAGGCGCACCATCATTTGCTTGATGGCCAACGCGTGATTTTGCAAACGGACCACCGAAATTTGACGTACTTGATGAATCTGAAAGAGCCCAGCGGCCGCCTGGGAAGGTGGGTGATGAGGCTCAGCGAGCACAATTTTCAGATTGAGTACAGAAAAGGCAAATACATGGAGATCAGCGACTGCATGTCGCGAAACCCACAAGAAAAGACAAGCGCTGCGCCAAGCGCCGCACCAGAGCACGTGACGCCCGAGTACGAGATGCTGCTGGTGGAGAACGAGACGCAGCGGAACGATGACGACGGCACGTTCCACGGCGTGTACGAGATGGCGATACAAGCGCGCGAGGACACGCGGCCACCCAAACAGGGAGGGAACAAAAGCGAGGAGAATTCGCGCGATGCAAGCGATGCCCGCGTCGAGCCCAGCGAGCACGACACGGACGCATGCCGCAGCTTGTGCAGGAAGAGTGCCGAGAGGCACCGAGATGAAGCAAGGCTGCCAGCCGATATATGGCAAGATGGCATGAGCGCAGTGGAGGCGAAGGAGGCGCAGCAGGCAGAGCATGCGAGACAGCCTGAGCTGCCCCCAGCTGTGCGCGCAGTCGCCAGCGAATCTGACTCAGAAGACGACGACGATGAGGAGATGGGCACGCAAACGCTGCTCAGAACACCGAAATCACAAACCCCGACGCTCATCAAGATCACCGACCTCAAACGAGCTCAGCAGCAATTCGCACCCACGCGTGAGCTGCGCGAGCTGCTCGAAGCACAGAGCAGAGGTGAAGCAGGCGATGGCGATGATGCGAAGACAAAAGACTACGAACTGTACGAAGACCTCGTGGTACGAGTGACGCGTGCGGAGACCGACATGAAGGACACCTTGCGTCCGTATGTGCCGCCCGAGCTGCAGAACACGGTCATGCAGAATTACCACAATTCCATGTGGGGCGCGCACAGAAATGAAAAAGCTACCTTTCGCGAAGTCGCCAGTCGATACTTTTGGCCGGCGATGTACGAGGACATCCGTGAGTACGTGAGCAAGTGTGACGTGTGCCAGCTGGCCAAGGGCGGCCGACCGACACGCCAAGGGCTGCTGCACGGGCGGCATTACTCACACGCGTTCTCGCAGCTGTGCATGGATCTGGTAGGACCTGTGCACCAAGACTCGCGCAACAAGGACAAGTACTTGTTAGTGATCCTCGACCCCTTCACACACTTTACATGGATTGAGCTCATTGACACGAAGCACGCGGAGACGGTCGTGGATGCGTTCGTGAAGCGTATCCTGTGTGAAGAAGGAGCTCCAAAATGCATGTTAACAGACAACGGCACGGAATTCAAGAACAAAATACTCGCTGACCTGATGACAGCGCTCGAAGTGAACCACCAGTTCTCGCCCGCGTACCATCCTCAAAGCAACCAAGCAGAGCGCTCCAACCGCTTCATCGTGGAAACGTTGCGTGCGTTCGTGAGGTCACCTGGTGCAGCGGCAAAGGACTGGCAAAAGTACGTCAAGTATGTGGAGTTCGCGATGCGCAGACTGCCCATACCTGGCACCAACATCACACCTTTCTTGGCGATGCGAGGGCGCGATCCCATACTCGCGATCGACCTTCCTCTCGCTGGGCGCGCACCGACGATGGCAACCGCGTCGTTACCTGCTCACGTCAAGGAGATACAAAAACTGAAGAACACCGCTGAGAAGCTCATCAAGTCGGCGGCGGAAGAAACAAAGCGCAAGAACAAAGACATGCATGATCTCTCACATCGCCACACTACCTTTGCAGTGGGCGAGTTGGTCAGGCTGTGGGGCATTCAGCGCACCAGCAAAGGTGACGCTGCAAAGCTCAAGCTGAGAAACGGCGTGTACGAGGTCACGGCCAAAGACAACGACCGCTACGACCTGAAGCACGTCACCTACCCCGAGATTGTGCGCAAAAATACTCATGTCTCGCACATCGCGCACTGGCGAGGCGAGGCGCCTCAACAAGCGCGCGAGGAAAGCGATCGCGCACAAAGTGCGCGCGCGCCCGAAGGAGCAGACGAGACGATTGAGAAGGGTGACGCAGACTGTACGGCGCAGAGCAAGTTGTGGGACTTGCTCAAACCGAACGAGCTTGCGTGCTTCATCTTTCGCGATGAGTCGCCTGCCAATCTGCGCACTGCAGAGGTGGTGTCGCTCGCGAATGACAAGCGCTCAGGCGAGTTCTGGTACTGGATCGACAAAGCTCCGGGAAAGTACCGACCCAGCAAACCGATTGCTGACCGCAAACTCGTACCTGAATGGGCGGACGAGCGGGGACAGACGCGTGTGAAGCCTTCAGTGGAAGAGCGCGCGATCTGGGCACCTCGCCAACATGCGCTCAGCATGGAGGACATCGAGATCATTTTACCTGTGATGAAGACACGCGTGGGAGGTGATGTGAAGCCGGAACACGCGGAGAAAATTAACGAGTGGCTCAAACGTCGGGCAAAGCACGACAAACGAGCCGAGCGAGCGCTGCGCTCTGCGACCGCGGTGCGCAACTTGCAAGCTGAGAGGGCGCTGGAAAGCGCTGGACAGGTGCGCGCTGCATTGCGCGACCTGAGCAACACGAGTGCACAACGTGATTTCGGCGTCTCGTTGAGCACGGACGACAAGGACCGACAAGCTGGCGCTGAGGCGAGCTTGGTCAACATCCTGTCGAGTGATGGCTTGTACAACATGGGTGAGTACCTGAGTGCAAGTACATCGAGTGAGGCCTCCTCGAGCCGATTGCACGGCAAGCATACTTACGACTTTATTGAAGCCAAGACACGCTGCCGAGGACGGGCAGCAACCTAAACAAGGAGGGATTTGTAGCTCAGTTCCAAGGACCTGACTACAGCGCTACCTCTACCTGCAGAATCGAGGGCTAGCAGGCGCTAGACCTCACTGGCATGAGATGGTTCTGGCGACCACCACACATGGTGGTGTCGCTAAGCGAACTGGCCAGACTGTTACACACACTCATCACCATGTTCAGGAAGGATAGGCATACAGGCCCCCTTCCTTGATGCGCACTGGGGAAAGTTTGCTGCCCAGTGGAGAATGTGCTTTGCAAGCGCGCTGTGCAGCGCGCTTACTGGATAGATTTGCACCTAACACATACAACCTATACACCAAACCTTGGGCAACCTCTGCCCAACTGTGGCCAAGCCTCGCTAGTGTGAGCCTTCGCTACAAACGGCTCGAGAACCTACCGTCGGACTACCGACGTAAAGAGCCAGGCAAGCACCTACGTACTGCTCGCTTACTTTGACAACCTGTGCGACATGGAAGCGTTTAACGAAGCTTACAACAACGTACATCTCGACCAACAACTTGAACTCCTCGAGGAGCCGAGAGACCGAGAGCTTGATGCAGATGCTGCTGCACAACAAGCGGCCGACGCAGCCAGTGCTGCGGTCTTAACCAAGTACTATCCCCTCACCATCAATGAGGATGAGGTGACAGCTGTGTACGGCAAGCTGAAGCGCACCTTCGATGCACTACCACTCAATGCGCTGCGCATCAAGGTGGCGGACCACGTGTTCCTCAACCGCGTACCAGCAGAGCATGTCAACACGCTGCTGGCCTCGGTCACGCAGCGTTACCAAGCAGTGCTGCGCAATGACCCTGGGCTCAAAGAGACAGAAGATGTGCGCACCTATGAAGTGCTCAACAACCTCCTCGTATGCGCGCTGCAGTACGCGGTGATGGAGCTGTCACATGCCGAAAGGAGCCCGGACACGCTGCACATGGATCAGTGGGACGAATGGGTTGAAGACAAGGGCTCGGCGTTCATGCGTCTGATGGCGCAACCATGGGTGGAAACCACACTCATTCTGATCGAGTCATGCGAGAAGGTCGAGAAGATCAAGGAAAAGCTGCGCAAGGAGGATGAGGCCAACTCGCGCAAGCTGTCGCCCAAGTCCGACGACGAGGACGATGAGCGGCGTGACTCACGATCGTCATCAGAGAGGCTGCCAGACCTCCCGGCCGACAGTGAAGGCGGGCGCACGATCATGCTCATGCTGCGCGCGATGCTCGACTTTGGGCGCAAGGAGAAGACTGCGAACAAGCTGATCAAGGCGAGCGCGACCAACCCTCGCCTCAGGCAGCGCATCCTCACGCTCGTGTCTCAAGCGGCACACGATGACAAATACCAGAGGATGAAGCCGCATCAGCAATTTGACCACCTCATCCACAAGCTGATCAAGGACGTCGACAAGGCGAAAGACAAAGCTGAGGCAGAGAGGCGCCTCGATTCGCTCACCATGAAGGGCTTCAGTGGATTCAACACTTTTCGAGTGAAGTATGAATCGTACTTTGAGTCGTACATGGCGGCGTGTGAAGCAGAGCGGAAGCCTATGGCCGCCCGGTACGCAGGGCGTGGCAAAGTGGAGAGCTTCATTGATCGGCTGCACAAGGACATGAAGTTGGACCTGATGCGCAACTTGAAGACCAAGGGCGAGACAAAGGACACTGTCGAGTTCGAGGAGGTCTGCGAGGAGTGCGCTGAGATCAGTGAGATGCACGGCGTGAGCCGCGGCGGTGACGACTCCGACGCCGGTTCCGACAAGGGCAAGCGTGAGCGGCGTGAGCGGCCGCCACGCACGAACAAGCACAAGCGCTCGAATGCTGTGCGCACAGCGCAGCCAGTGGATGATGAGGCGATGAAGGAGAACCTCGCCAAGATCAAGGCGATCATGCACTGGAACAAGGACATCTGGGTGCCCGGTGACAGGATGCCCGAGAAGGGCAACAACAACTGTGCCTTGACGTTCAACGGGCACACGTGCACCAACCCGAAGTGCACGCGGCCTCACGCGGAGTCGCGCGAGAATGTCACCGTGGGCAAGCACATCCCCAAGACAGTCGAGAAGAGCGCAGCGCGCAGCGCAGCGCCGGACAAGGGCACCGCGGACGAGCGCATCGGTGCCATGGAGAAGCTGTTTGCCGAAATGATCAAGAACAAGGTTGACGCAACGCAGCCGGACGCAGACAAGGGCAAGCCAGTCACAGTCGAGAGCGCGCTGCAGGGCAAGAGCAAGCGCAAGCAGCAGGAGATCCTCATGGCGCTCTGCCAGCAGCTGGAGGACAGCGAGGAGAGCAGCGACGATGACACGGCCAGCGTGGCACGCAGCCTCCGCAAGTCACTCGGCGTGCGCATGCTGTCACTTGACGAAGATGACGACGACAAGCACGCCGACGCGGACGGTGTTGGCGAGTCCAAGGGCGATGATGAGAGCTGGGTCGAGCTGTGCGAGCCTGACCAAATCGAGTTCGACATCGAGCAGGCAGCGCTGCAGTATGAGCGCGAGATGGCGGAGTTCGTGGAAGCGGACTTGGCGGCAATGACCAACGCCATCAGCATGACGACGCAGTACTGTGCCGAGCCGCAGCCGGCGGCAAGCAGCAGCGACGCGGAGGGCGACCAGAGCTATTGGTCAGCCGCGGCCAACAAGATGATCAAGCTGCCCATGGACAAGGAGGCGATGCTCGAAGCCATGGCGCAGCGCGAGTCGGACGACTCGGAGGCGGACGAGCCAACCAAGCCGCCAGCTGCCGACGCCAGCAGTGGCAAGGATGCCACTGAGGCAGCCGCGGAAGCGGCCGAGACAGTCGAGAAGAGCGAGACTGCGCTGGTGACCAGCAACACTGTGCCAGGCGCAGGGTGGGCGATGCTGCAGCAGCACTGCTCGCGCGATGGGTGCCCATGCACCAGCTGCTGGGTTGAGAAGAGTGGGCGTGTGCACACGCACTGCTGCTACACGTGTGCACAAGGCACCGCATGCAAGCAGAACTACCACCCGACGCCGCGGAACCATCCCACATCTGAAGAGGCAGCGCTCGCGCGCACTGAGCAAGGCCTCCTGCGATTTGGCCAATCGCAACTGACCACAGCGCAGCGCACTGCATTGGCGCTGCGCTACCAGAGAGACCTGCTGCTCATGGTGCAGCAGAAAGATGCCGACACCGAGCCGAGCTGCCGCATGATGACACCGGACGGCGGCTGGGGCGAGAGCAAGGGCGAGTCAGATGATGGCGACCCACCTGAGATGGTCGAGCTCAGCGAGAGCGACAGTGAGGATGAGGACAGCGCAAGCGAGCGCGAGGCGAAGGCGCTCCACGACAAGTGGATGAAGATGCCGATGCCCAAGATGCCGATGCCCAAGGACGAGATGATGGTCATGACCAAATCGGGCGTCAAGCTGGCGTCCGAGGTCACCAAGAGCGCCGCGGGCGAGTTCGATGAGCGAGAGAGCGAGGAGTTGAGCAAGGAGGAGTGGCGCACAGCGAGCTCCAAAATGCACAAGCGCGCGCTCGAAGAACACGGAAAAATTTTTGAGAAGAAAGGGGGAGAGAGCCTCGGAACCAACCTCTCGGTGCTGTCGGGAAGCCTGAACCCCGAGCTCATCGCTTCGCGCGAGATGATCGAGAAGCAGGAAGCAGCACAGATGCGCAAGGCGCAAGCAGAGTGGCGCAAGCGCGAGAAGCAGGGCGCGCAGTGGCCAGGCGAGAAAAAGTCGTCGTATTCAGTGCTGCTGCCCGACAAGCTGGCGGACAAGATCTTGGGCTACGTGCCGAGATCGGCACCGAACGCGGCAGCCACCATTGCCACTCGACAGAGCTACTGGTCTGCAGCAGCGAACAAGCAAGTCAAGCTGCCCAAGAACAAAGAGGAAATGCTCGCAGATATGGGCGTGTCATACTCAGTGTACTTGGCAGATCACGATGTGAAAGACAGCATGAGCAAGAGCAAGAAGGCCGAAAGGCAGCCTTACGTACAGGTGAAGGTGGCAGGCAAGCAGCAGTGGTTCTCGCTCGACAGCTGCTGTGGAGCGCGCGCTGTCATCTGCGAAGAGCACCTGGAGCGCGCGAAGAGCGAGGGCACGTATGTGTTATTCGTGAAATCGTGCAAATACTACGCCTCACCGATTCGGCTGAAGGGCGTAGAAGGCTCGGGACGAGTGCAGCTCGTCGCCGAGGCAATCATCATGTATGAGTTCATGGGCAGGAAGCTGGAGCAGTCATTCGAAGTGCTGCGCTTTGGCTCGACTGGCAACGCGTTCGCGATGCTGGGTCATCCTGCGATGAACAAGATGGAGGGATCAATTCACTTCAGCAAAGAACCCGGCCGACGCACGTTCCGTATGGGCCAGCCGTCGGACGGAGGGCCGCCACT
>PAFA01000047.1 GCA_002700845.1 Phycisphaerae bacterium
ACAAGAATCAATATTAGGCTTAATTACAGCTTTAGGTCCGGGATGAAAAGACGGAGCAGTATTATGTTTGTGAGACTATCAGTAGCCATCTTTGCCACCACAACGTTCTTGACACCATTGCAATTTAGTCTAGCGCAAGCGCAAGAAAGCGGCACAAAGTCATGCTCGCTTGTCACAGAGTTAAACAGTGCCGGGGAGGTTGTTTGGAGTGAAAACGCAGATATAGCAAGCCTTGTGGTAGACGCAAAAACGCTTGAAATTAGCCCGGCGGATTATAAAGCGCTTTGCGCTGGAGAAGAAATTGTTCAGGAAGCAGCTTCTGAGGAAGCGGCTGAGGAGGACGCAACTGAAGGAGAACAAGAAAGCACAGAGGTGGCATCGGAAGATGTTGAGGAAGAGAGTGGGTCATCCTTGGGATATATCGCTGCGCTAGCAGGAGTTGGTCTCGCTGGTGGCGGTGGCGGTGGCGGTGGCGGTGGCGGTGGCGGCTGCAACGGTTGCGCTCAAAGCATGATCCCTCCTCCCATCTGCAATTGCGTTCAAAATATTCCTGGCTATGAATCCTGCTGCATGGTGTGGACCCCCGCATGTCAAGCTGCAGCTGAGCAGTTCTGTGGCTTCTAAGACGATCGCCTCGCTTATCTTGAGTCTGATCTCTGGTTGCCAAGCTCTGAACACAACTGGCAACAACATCCATCGACATGAAGCGGAATTACCTGTTCTTTGCGCGGTCTTTCTCACCCCAGACTGCCCTATCGCAAACGCGATGGCGCCGTCCCTACGACGCATTGGTGAGTTTGCCCAAGCCAGCAACAAAAAGATGCTCCTGATTTACCCGAGACAAGGTTTGACGAGCAAAGAAATAGAACATCACGTGAAGGCGTATGGTCTTGTCGGGCAACCGATTCTTGATCCCGAACACCGGTGGGTCAAAGCACTGAATGCCCGCGTCACTCCAGAAGCTTTTGTGTTCACACAAGCCGACGACGGGGTGCAGGTCATCTACCAAGGACGGGTCAATGACTTGTTTCGTGGAGTCGGGAACCGACAAGAACAAGCGCGGAACCATGAGTTCAGAGACGCAATCGAACGAGTCAATTCTGGTGATTACATGCCAAGATCGGGGCCAGCTGCGGTGGGATGTACCATCGAGCCGTGATTGAACCTCCCCCGCCAACTTTTGAAGATGTTCGAAACCTGCTTAGTCAGAACTGCGTGATCTGCCATGTCGAAAAAGGTCCCGCACCATTCGAGTTAACTCAAGTTGAAGACTATCGAAAGAGGTCTTCGTTTATTGGATCTCTGATTCAAGAGGATCGTATGCCACCCCACTTGTCCCAAAAAGATCGGTGGACCGACCTGGAAAAGAGCCTCGTGCTGCAATGGCTTCAGGCCATATCGAGCAATGACCAACACAAATCTGTACCGATACCCGATCCGCCAAAGTTCCGTTCCGATCAAACGTTCGTGACTCCGAAAGGCTTCACCATCCCGTCTGAAGGCGGGGAAAGATGGCACCAGGGCGACCGAGATATTCGAACTTTTCGGCTCGCGCCGCGAGTGGAGAAAACGCTTCGAGTCCAAGCTTGGCGGTTTGAATCAACTGCACAACGAGAAGTAGAAAGCGTGGCTCTTGTCCATGATGATGGAACCGTTGCCCGATACGGAGATCTCCAAGAGCCAGAAACACCTGGCTATGAAATGACTGGAGATATGGGCCTTCGTCCCGCCGGATTTCTGGGAGTCTTGGGGATAGGCAACCCAACTTTTCGTATCCCAACTGGCTATCACTTTGAGATCCCAGAGTCTCATGAAATCGACTTTGAATTGCGATTCCGACCAAGCGGGCTGGCCCGAGCGTTCAGTGCCACCCTGGATGCGGAATTGGTGCCTCAAGATCACTTGAGCCGCGCATTGCAATTGGTCCCTTTGAGCATTCGTTCATGGCGCGCGAATGCGGGTGAATCAGGGACCATTCACCGAATTTGGAAAAGTCCAATCAGCATGGATGTTCCTCTCTTGTCTGTACGAGCCGGACGACGCGTCAAAGATGTCACGCTAAAAGTCGACGACCGAGTTGTATTTCAGATTCATGACTGGGACCCACACTGGCAACAAACCTGGGAAACCACAAATCTCCGAGTGGCAAAGAATGCCAAACTGGAAGCCATCTTCACGGTTGACAACTCAGACCAAAACCCAAGAAATCCCGAAACACCACCCAAAGACATCCAATTTGGTCGTCGTACTGGAGCATTGGGAGTTTGGCTACATGCCGCAGCATGTGAACCCGATGAAACCTCGTCGCTTCAGATCCTACGACGACAAATGTTCACTGCCCTACAGACAGACGGTGTGATGTCTCCAGAACAAACGACACCTGGCCAGTCGGTTCTACCGAACTGAATTCAATAACTGAGTTGTGAGATATCCAGACCGCCTCAAATTGAACTTCTTGGACGTCTGAACCCACGACGGCGATCCTCACTCAGGACAAGTGCCCCACGCGGCAAATGTGACCAAGAGATCGGAAAAATCAACAATGCCATCGGTATTCGTGTCCTCGGAGAGCGAATCTCCTTCAGATCCGTAAGCCGCCAAGATCATCAGAATGTCATCAAAATCAACGACGCCGGTGAGATCCACATCACCCGGACATGGCGACACACCGACTTCGTAGGTGACGACGAGCGCGGGAATCAGCGTGCCCGCGTTATGGATGTGGAGCATCGATGAACGAAAGAGCGCCACCGCGACGAACGACTGATCAGAATCTTCGAAGAACGAAGTTGGCAACCCAAAAGAATGCGACATGGCATTGGAGAAGTAGGCATTCTGTGAATGCATCGGGGCGCTGTAGGTTTGCAGAGCAGAGGCGGTTCCAAGCACAGAAGAGTTGGTCTGACGCAGATAGATCATTGCAGAACCGGCAACTCCGCTCTGCTTGTTCAATTCAAGCCGGGCATCAAGCACGGTGGCTCCGACAGGCATGTCTGGCATCTCGAACACCCAGTTGGCAACATCCTTGCCGCCCATGCAATAGCCCCCCAAGATTTCGCACGTTTCAGTCCAGAGAGAACTGGAGCTGGAATTGGAACTCCAAGCATCAAGCGTGCAACAATCTCCAAAGGAGTAATCCGCATAGAGACGGCCCGATGATGTTGGGGAGACGGACAACTGCTCCTCCGCGATGACCGGAGTCGAACTCAGCAGAATGAGATTCAAAAAACAGAATTTTTCAATGCTTATCATTCGCCTGAACCTCCAACAAAAATACTCTAGGGAAGCGCTTAAAAGCACTCAGTGCAAAGCAGTGTACGGCCTTATGGGCTCAAATTCGAATGGACGGAAAAAATTGAAGGGCATCGATCGAGATGCTGTCTGCCTTCCGAAAGGCAGTAATGCTATTTCTGAGCCAGAAACGCGATTTTTAAAAGTGAAGAGACCGCGTCAAGGCACCCGGTAGAAGCGAAATCAGGCCATCAATTCTGAGCACTGAGAACCCACACCTTCAGGAAATCAGCGATGAGGCTAGACGCCCTAAAAGTGAACAAATCAGTCAGGGCACCACCAGACGAAGTTCAATGCTCTACCTGTGATTCGCCCTCGCAACCTCGAACAGAACTTCGTCAACACCGACTGACACCAACGATCGAGGTCCTCACTCAGAACAAATGCCCCACGCGGCAAGTGTGACCAAGATGTCGGAAAAATCAACGATGCCATCGATATTGGTGTCCTCGGGGATCCAATCTCCTTCAGATCCGTAAGCCGCCAAGATCATCAGAACGTCATTGAAATCAACCACACCAGTCAAATCCACATCCGAAGGGCAGTCCAACCGGCCTTCACAGTCTGGGAACAACTCAACTTCGTCAACCGCAGTCAGGCCACTGCTGTCTGTTGCGGTGGCCACGATGCGATACCAGAACGGCTCGAAGCCACAACCAAGTGGACTGATGACCGCATTGGTATCACTTGTCTCTACCACCAGTTCTGGGTGGGTGTGATCATTGTGGTGCAAAATCACCTGCATTGTTAGCACCAGATCCTCATCTGGGGTTTGATCATCGGTGGCAATCGAACGGAAGGGGATTTCAGTCTGAATGTCAATGCGATAAGGATGCAGATTTACCGGCTCCAGAATCTGCAGGGTCGGGGGCTGGTCATTCACCACGACCTTAAATGACTTTTGATCACTCAGGCCACCCGGGTCACTCACTCGTAAGCTGACATCGAAAATTTCAGGCTCACCAGGATTCGACGAACTGAAGACGTGCGTCCCGTCGGGATAGCCATCGGTGGTGCCGTCACCAAAATCCCACTCCCAGTAAATCACTCCGCCATTGGGGTCATATGAATTGGATGCTTCATAGTTCACAACCAGTGGGCTGCTCCCCCATTGCACATCGAGGTTCGCGATCGCGACCGGCGGCTGATTTCCTGAAGGTGAATATTTCCAAGCGGTCAGATAATCCGGCCATCGGATGTGCCACATTTCATCGGTGTATGGATTGTCGTACAGCCCCGCGATGTTTCCCATACCCGTTCGGAATTCTTCAACGGAAGTTAGATTTCCTTCTTCGTCTTCTCGAAGAACCCGAATCCAACCGGAAATATGATCAGCGATGAAGCAACTTCCACGATATGACTCTGGATACAAATCCCCCATGGCAAAGCTGATACCGCCAACGCAGTTCCCGTCAAATGGTTCACCTGAAACTGGTGAGCCATTTTCACCAACGACCGCGACGGTGGCGTTACCAGATACGTCGTACTGAGGCACCTCAGCACGGGGTGTTCCAAAATAAGAATGCAGCCATGAAATCATTGGCCGCTTATGAACAAACGTCGGCACCGTGGTAATGGGGTTCTCACCTTGACCACCAGATTGAGATCCGGAATCACCAACAATCAATGAATCAAAATTCCCACCGCTTTGTCCGATTGCTGTAATACGAACCGAGTTGTCACCTTCAACAAATGGGACTTCGATTTCGACCAGTTGCCAATCTGTCCAACCGTTTGTCGAGGGGAAGTTCAGACTCGGGTCCAAAACAACACCGTTCACCTTAAGTTCCAAAGGTCGAGGGGCATTTCCTAAGGAATATCGAAACGCAATGGTCTCGAGATCATCAGAACCAGATGGCACGGTCCACTCGATCCAGTCACCTGTTGGGTTTTGAAAATCAAGCAACCCACTTCCTGATGCACCACCAGAGGTTCCCTCGGAATACTCAGGACCGTCCCACATGGCATCTTCGGCCTGCAAAATCTGCTGGACCTCGAGCACACTGGCGTCGTCAAACCAGACCGCTCCGACTTCAAATGAGGGCTGATCAAAGGACAGCATGATGCGTCCAGTTACCGCGATATCTGGCGCAATTGCAAACGCTGAACGCTCAATGACAGTATCCGCGTTGCTGCTCCCGGTGACCACCAGTTGCTCGGCATTTCGAACCAAGGTGCCATCCGTCGTAAAGAACTGAAGTGACAATTTTGTGGTATTTGAAGTTCCAACAATTGAATCCCATGACGGCGTGATTGCTTTCACGCTTGAGACATAGCTCTTCCCGCCAACGACGGGGAAATCCTGATAGATACGAGAGATGGTCTCGCCGGAAGTGAATGGCCCGTACAACTTCGCGGCGTTGTACGCAAAGACTGAACCGGCATCCAAGAACGCACTGAACTCAGTCTCCCAGGGAAAGAAGTCTTCAGAATTAAACTTCCCATTGGTCAACAGTTCGTCCCCGCCAACCCCGCCGGCATCGCAGGGGTTAGCCCAATACGGCTCATTGGCTGTGTCTTGCACCAAGAGATCTTGGTAACGGAAATAATCAATGCCACAACTCGATCCCAATGGGTTGGGGGCGGATGGATTGTCTGTGAGCACTGGTGCATAGCCCGGTTCAAGTTGATTTCCTTCGTAAATAGGCCAACCAAAGTTCTGGGCCGGACCATCACACACGTTGATCTCTTCCCAGGTCACATATCCCACATCACCGATGTACAAAGCTCCAGGATTGCCGTCTTCTGGGTCATGACTACCAGACTCTGGCTTCAGCGTCATTCTGAAAGGATTCCTCAGCCCCAAAGCCCACACCCGACTACGCGGGGCGCGGGGTGCTGCTGGGTCAAAAAAAGGATTGGAAGAAAGGCCGTTCCCGTTGTTCGGGTTTAAACGAAGAACTTTCCCGCAATGAGAATCAACAGTTTGGGCCCGGAATGCGCCAACGTTCTCATGGGGCTGCAAAATGCCCTCATTTAAAGCAACGTTGACGTAGGTTCCTGGCTGCTGCCCCCCGTTGTCAGTGCCGTTGTAACTCGCACAATCTCCAACGGACAGCATAAGTGTGCCATCGGTACCAAAGACGAGCGAACCCACTGCATGAGATTCATGCAAAATAGGGATGCCAGTTTGCCGGGTTTCACCAAGCAGCACCAACCGAGATTCAGGATCAACACTGTTAAATCCATCTTCAGACCGAACGGTGTAACGCGTGACCCGGCCAATCGTAGCCCCGTAATACTCGTCGACTCCTGCGTCATATTTACCGGTGCCCGAGTACAGCAAGTGATGGCGGTCTACGGCGTAGAGCATGTAGATCCACCCGTTCTGTCGAAATCCAGGGTGCAGTGCAACACCAAGCAACCCGTGATCACGCCAACCACCAACTTCTTCTGAAATGTCGAGAACCGGTTCTGTGCCCCGCGTACCGTCGGTTTCAACGGCCCAAATTTTTCCGGATCGCTCCCATGGGTACGCCCGGCCGGTGGAGTCAAATGCCACGCCAACCAACTGATCCCAACCCGTGGCCACACCTTGCTCGTAGAACCCAGGAGGAAGAAGACCAGAAGGTCCATCAAAGCCATCATGAGCGTGAACTTGAGGACCAGCCGCTGCCATCAAAAGCAGGGTGATTGCGGTGACAAGAATCGAATCGTGCTGACGCATAGGGAAGACTCCTAGGGCTATTCACACAAGATACGTCCGAAATGGCGACGGGCACCAGAATTCCTGCTTTGGCCTGTGGATTCATGAACGATTTTGAGTCTTATTCAGCGCAATCACATCGACAAGATCAGCACCCTGATCAGAAGGCACAGAATCATGTCTTCTTGTTGCCAGAGGACAACACCCGAAAATGAGCTGTTTGCGCGTTCTGCCCGGATCAGAGCAAAGCCCGCAACCGGGCATTTGGAGGATGCTCCCCCGACTGAAGTCGTCTCAGTGGTAGCATGAACGCATGCATCGCAAGGCCTTTACGTTGGTTGAACTGTTGGTGGTGGTTGCTGTCATCGCGGTTCTAATTTCACTTCTCCTTCCCGCGATCAATCGCTTCCGAGTGCAGACCCAATCAGCCGAGTGTTTGACCAACCAACGCAACTTGATCGCGGCCTACACCCAATATTCCATTGACAAAAATGGGCGAGTACCCGGCACTGATACTGGGGCCTACTCCTACGACTGGATGCAAACCGTGGGCGGACAACACAACCCAGGTGCCGGGTGCTGCAACGGATTCCAAACTGGAGTGGTGAACTGGGACCAAGCGGGAGACGACGCCAACCCGAACACCGAATACATCGCCGCTTTCACAAAAGGGTCCCTTTGGGATTACATCGGTGATCTTGAGGCATACAGCTCGCCGCAAGATCCACGGCTGATCAATGACCCCGAAACCTACGGACTTCGAAGCTATTCTTTTTCAGGGTTTGCGGGAAAAGAGGCGTATTGCCGTGACTGCAGCACCGGCCTGGTTTCCGCCGCTGACAGTTACTCCCAGTTCCGAGATCCATCCAATCAGCTGTCGACCATTTGTGAAGCTGACACACGAGGCGCAAACCTCAACGGCTTTTTGCTGCCTGCCGCATGGCTAGCCCCTGACTTCGACCCCTGCTCCAACACATTCAACTGGATTGACGAACCAGTGGTGTGGAACCCGGGACGTTGGAACGTCTCGTTCATTGATGGATCGGTAGTGTCTTACCAGCTAAAAATGTCAAAAGAGACCGCGGAAGCTGATTTTGGCGTTGAGCGTCCAAACGGCCCGTACAACAACATTCCCAACGGCACGGCCTGCGAAGATGCAGATTGGCTCGGCAGCAAACTTCAGCCGAAGATGCTTCCCTCGCAATAACTCGGATCAAAAAAGCGTCGTTTAAAACGACTGTTTGAAACCGAACTCGATCGTGTCCGCAGTGAGTGCAGGCCCACTGCCCTGCAGATCAGCCGAGCCATAATCAGCTGCCCGCCATCCAACGTAAAGGGTGCTTTTGCGGTTGATCTCGTACTCGAGACCCGCACGCCAATGCCAGCAGAAATCCCAGGTGTCATCCGTGGCCAAAGGAACAGTGGCATCAATGGTTTCTCCGGCAGGAGAACCCTTGGTCTCAAAGAACGTTTCAGAGACGGTGATATCAAGTGTATTTCGGGAAAATCCCGCACCAACACCTCCGTAAACACCGAAGCCAGACTCTCCAAACTGATAATCAAAGTGAAGATTGGCGGTCAGTGCCAGGGCTTTAAATTCACCGCTTGCTCCGTCCAAACGAAAGAATCCCGGAACCGAACCGTCATTGGGATTGAATGGAAAAAGCCCGCCGCTGTCGGTGGTGGTTGGGTTAAAAGAGTCCAGGTCCAATTGCAGTGATTGCACTTCCCATTCAAAGGCAATGTTCTCGGTGAGCTTTTCACCCAACGCGAACTGAAAGTTCCAACCGTCAAAGTCCATTGATGGCTCAAATGTCTGCAGGATTTGCCGGATGAGCACCGAATCGTTCGCACCCGTCAACGTGAAATCAGCTGGTGAGGACGTTGAGAATCCAACGCCAAAGCGACCATAAAGATCATCGATGGAGTCAGCGGCTGGAAGCACCAGTGGGAGACACAGAATCGAGCTTGGAATCATGATGAGGTAAGGATACCCCGGCTGGAAGCAGGCCGTCATAACTTCTGGCACCGACAAGCCAAGGAACCGCTTCTGCAAGAGCCGTACCGCCAGGAAACACTCCAGCCGCCCGAAGATCCATAGGGAGCTCTGGAGCCAGTTCAAACCGGTCAAGCGGGAAGCGAGGGGCAACCCCAGCCAGCCATTCAACCTGACCAACAGAGTACCCACCGGCCAAGGCGGTGAAAGTCACACCGCGCGATGACTGCTGGAGCACCAGATGGACGACGCTCTCACGGCTCCAGTTCTGGCCAGGGATCCGGCCATAAATGGGAAACTGGAACCCTTGTGCGGACTGGGACAATTCAACGTGTCCCGACCAGAGATCCCAACGAACATCGACGGATTCACCATGTTCATTGGTGAACGAACCAATTTCGTATTTCCACCCCAGTTGACGATAGAACATGTCGAGCCCCCCGCTCGGTACGCCAAGCTCAATCACAGTGACACTCTTCGCCACATGATCCCCTAGTGGCTGCACCAAACGCTCGGGGGTTGAGACGTAGGTCTGCAAATCGGCCGCGACCACACCAGGAGATCCCCCCAAAACCAATTGTTCTGGAGCGATCACAACGTCAAAGAGTCCTCGACCGGCATGGATATCGTCAACAACTACTCGAAGGACATCACCGTCGTCTGATGCATCCACCTGAATCGGCACGAGCAACGATCGCCAGCCATCCGCACAGGTCAGTCGGCGTTGGACAGATTCCAGAACATTTTCACTGTCTCGGACAACCCACCTGGTTGCCACCGGATCGGAACCAAGCGACTGGACCATACAACGGAGGGCATACGTACCGGGCGACAAAGTGACGCCTTCGCGGAGCATCCCAAACGAGAGAACCCTCTGGGATGAATTTCCGGGACGCTTTAGCAATCGAAGGACGGGTCCTGAAGACACCGCTTCCACCGAAACACCATCGGCAAAAGTAATGACCCCATCGTTGGGCGTTCCAGTCTCAAGAGAAACTCCAGGCCCAACTTCTATTGCCGGCCAAGATTCGGAACTTGGACCGGAAAAATTCTCCACCCCTGGCTCGGCACGGATCCCACGCGTGAGCCGATCACCGACCCGCCATCCAACCAAGGCGCGAAGGCCTCCTTCGGAAACCGAGTCGGCGTACCAAGGCACACTCAAAATCGAACCCGTGGCCGGTCGCACGGTGACATGGGATTTACTTGACCACTGATCTGGATGCTGACCGAGACTTGAAAAGTGCACCGCGTCCTTAGAAGCGTACACACGCCCAAAGCGGCCAGTAATGTCGTTGGGATGAAAGCTTCGAAAAACAACCTTGGTTGAAACTTCAGGGGATGGCCTTCGAATCACACCCACGACATGGGTCAACTGGCTGAGACCACCGGGGTGGGTTCCGACTCTGCGTTGAAAAACCGGTGCTGCTTCTGAATTCAGAGTCGCTTCGTACAACGCTCCATCGTCGATGTCCGCCCCAAGAAGGAGGGAGTTTGCATGCGCACCAGGAGCAACCCCCCAAAATTGAAATGCCGGGGCTGAGCCTAAATCGGAACGCTCCATGCCTTGAACCCGTTCAACCGTCCACTGATCTGGGTTGCTGTAATCGTCCCAGTCGGCACAGCGCAGCCATTCCACAGCATTGTGTTCCGCAGTGTCACCTATGCTCAAAAGCAGGCCATTTGGCGTCCACCCAGCGCTATGAAAATGCATTTCCCCGAGCAACTCCCGAACCAAATGCGTCTGGCCAAACGACCATGCATCCCCTCGTGCAGAACGTGTTGCTCGAACCAAAAAACACTGCCCACCGTGAGGCTCGGGCTGACTCATGTAGTCAACGAATGGAATCCATGCGTTGGTGAAGTCCGCACCAGCCAAATCGGCACCGTCTGTGGATTCTGGGAAATACGTCGACATGCACCAAGGCCCCCCGCGGGTGGTCCCGATGGCACGAGCATCTCCCCCCAGCAATGGACCATCATGAAGATGTTGCCACGTCCAGCTCCCGAATTGGTCTTCTTGAAGGGCCAACAAACTCACGCCAACGGACTCCCATTGAACCTCCGACCCAGGGGCAACATCAAGCATCCGTTGGCACAAAACAACCACACAACCGGGAAGCACAACCATGGCTTCAGGCACAAATGCTTGACCTGGACGGGCGCCAAGAAGGCAGTCCTGGATGGTGACACCAGCTTGTTCGACGAGAATGGATTGCTGGTGCAAAATGGTGTGCGCGTAGGGGCCACTTCGAATTTCAAACACACCTTGGTCAGCGGAAACCAAAACCACAACTTCTTCAAGACCGTCCCGTCGAAATCCTGCCTCGAGTAAATATGAGCGGCTTGGCCCCCGGAGCCAACGTTGCCACGGACCGGAAAATCCAGAAACCATGGCATCCCCAGCCCGGGGTTCATTGGGCTGACAAACAACCCCCAACGCGTTGCGGGCCGAGACATCTCGTTCGACCAACAAAGGCGACAAAGTCCCCGTTGGATCAGGTTCGTACCGGATCCAATCGACGCCGCTCAGCATGACGGTGAGGAACCAAAGTGGCATGCCCCCATGGTGACGCAAAATGACGAGTTGGCCAAATCTGTTGAACGATTTCCGAGCGCAAACTACGGAATAAACCGACTGGGCTGCAGGCGGCGACAATATGCCGTCGGGAGAAGCGTGGGGACGCCCTCCATCAGATCTGCGAGGTACGCCCCAAGGAACGGTCCGGTTGAAGCGCCACGAGACCCATGGGCAAGACTCATCCAATGTGTGGCCGATGAATCAACGCCAACCAGGGGGAGACGGTCTCGCGAAGCAAGTCGAAAGCTGGTTCGCCCCCCCAACCGACGAAGAGGCAGATTGGGCAGCGCAGATCGTGCCACCATCAAGGAAGCTTCTGCAGTGTTCTCTCGGACCGAGGAATCGTTGTCGTCATGGTCGTAACTCGCACCCAGCACCATCGCATCATGGGCGGGCAAGAGGTAGTGACCAAAGCAAATCGCGTGATTGACTTGGGGAATTGGTTCCAAGATTTCAAGTTGTCCACGGATCTGATGAATCCCGGGAATGGACAAACCACTGCCCGCCGAAGATCCGGTGCACCACACCATTGGGGTGCCATCTGGGGTTGAGTCAGGAGCAACCTTTTGAGAGAGTTCAATGTTGGGATGATCCAACATCGCCGACACATACTCGGGACCAGAAACTGTTCGTGCGGATGGGAACCAAGCACCCGCGCCTACAGGAAACCCCAGGATGTTTGAGGCTTCGGAGGCTGACAGAGTTTGAAGAAATTCCTCTGGTAAGCCCTGATGACCCAAGGCGGTTGAGACTTTTGCGGCATGGTGTCCCACCGGCAAGTGCAACGCTCCGCTCGTGGTTTGAAGGCCAAGTTGATCCATCTGTCGAGCCGCGAACAAAGCCGCGTGAAGATGCAAATGACTGGCCGCATCTACCCCTTTTGCCAGACGTGGCTGCACCAGACTTCGCGGGTTTCCAGAAGCGGCGGATGCGGGCCCGTTTGGGTCGTAAATCTGCACTGACCACCCACGCTCGGCGAACGCACGGGCCGCCCCAGCACCGGCAAATCCCGCTCCCGAAATCTTCACTTTTTGGGGGGCGGACCGATCATGACCTGCTCCAGTTCGATGGGCTTGCACCCGATGCCGTTTGTTTGAGAATCCCGAAATGCGCTCGACGCACCATCCCAAGGAAGAAAGTGTGCGCCGCATCTCACCGGCTGAACACCATGTTCCCAACTTGGCATCAGGGGCACTTCTTTCGGTCACCAAACGAAGCAATTCTGGGGTCCACATTTCAGGGTTCTTGGCGGGTGAAAAACCATCGAGGAACCATGCGTCGGCTTCAAAATCAAGGGTGGGCAAAAGATGTGCCGCATCCCCCAATCCCAGAGTGAGATGCACGCGACCGCCCAAGAAGGACAAACGGTGCCATCCACCAATCGCCATCGGCCATTGATCAATGAGCTCCGAGACCAAATCTGGCGCTGCCCCGTCATGACTCAACATGGCTTTGGCCGCGGATGCATCCATCGGAAACTGTTCACAAGAGACCAAACACAAACGCGCGGTAGAAGATGAAACTTCTCGAAAGAGGCGAATGGTCTCCAAGATTGACAGACCAGAGCCAAAGCCGAGTTCGGCAATCACGCTAAGGGACGCACGGAATTGATCATTTAATCCGCATGCTTCATGAAATACCGAGGATATTTCATCTCGGGCACCGCCTCCACCGCGGTATCCGTCCTCATGTTGATCACTTCTCCAGCGGCCATCTTCGAGCTGAGGCTTCGCCATGATCAATGGCGTGAGATGATCAGGGATCCCGGGCTCATGCATCATGGGCGATTCAAATCTTCAACAAACAGCAGTGACTCAGTACGGACCCATCCCGTTCGCCAATCAGCCCCCGGGAGATCAAGTTCACACCATTGACCAACTGTTCGAACAATCCTGACTTCATCACCAGATTTCAAAACAGCTGAAGATTCGGCATAACCATTGCCCGGACCTTCACGGGGACTCAGTGCGTCAGCAGAAACGGCACCAGAGATTGGCAGGGTTCGACTTCCGAGTGGAATGGCAAGACCAATTGCAGCGGCAAGGCAAAGTCCTGCAAGGCCCGTGCGTCGAAAACCCCAAAAGCATCCGCCAAGAGTGAAAAGCACACCGACCAATTGGGCAGCCCAAGGCACGGCGGTGGATAAAGCTGTGCCAACCTGAGCCAATGGCGCAAACCATGGCGCAGGGGTGAGCACAGAATTTGGCCCATCATTTTCTCGAACCAATTGAAGGGCACGCCATGCTTCCGGAGAAGCACCGCGAGCAGTCGATCGAAGCAAAAACTTCTTGGCCAATGCCCGATCGCCAGCCTTCGCAAACGCCAAGCCGGCGTTGAACAGAAGGTTGGGATCCGTATTTTCAACCGATGCCTGCAAAAATTGATCTGCCGACATCTGGAACACAGCGCGAGCTTCTCCGCTTTCTAAAGACATGGCTCTTTCGAAAAGATCTTCACCAGAGTCCGCCGTAAAAGTAAAGCTAAGCAACAACCACAACATCAAATTCTCCTTTCACGGAGATTCAAAAGGAGTGACACCACATGCTGACTGGCGTCTTCTTCGCCACCACCAAAGTCGGATCGATCCAGGGCCACAAAAGCCTCTTGAAGTTCAGTTGCCCGTATTGGAGAAATCTTAGCCAAGACCGAAATAGGGTCCGCCGTATGTCCCGACCAAGCTGAGAGGTACGCTCGTGCGGCCTGGCCAACCGCAACTTGGCCCTGTGCGGTTTTGAGTTCGCGCCGAAGGTGTTCCAATTCTCGTCTACGGCTCAACGTTCGGCGGCGGGTGAATGCTGGAACCGCGCGAAGTCCTCCGGCAATCACCAATCCCAGGCCAAGGCCGACCCCCATCGGGACCAGACCAATGGACGGGACGACATGAATGGTGCCCAGACCGGGCCAGGTTTCAGGACCAACCTCCAAGGGACTCGACTCCAACTCCAAATCTGCGGTCGGTAACGCATCAATATTGAGTTCAGTCGAAGATGAGACCTCAACCGGAATGGCTTCAGAGGTCGCTACGGTCCATGCGTTTGTCACGGGATCAAAGGAAGGCAGACGCAAACGAGGCAGCCCTACCGCATTACGCATAGGGCGAATACTTCGGCGAAGTGTCCGGACCTCTCCCTCCACCTTCCCTGGAGCAGGATCTGGCGAAACTTCCCAGCCGGCGGCGGACAGTAGTTCGTCAACGGGCGGGTCAGGAAGTCGAGCAAGATCAGCACTGCCATTGAGATCTTCAATACGCAAAGTCAGCGTCACGGGCTCACCCATCTGCAACACGACACGATCGAGGGAGGCGGAAAGTCCAAAGCGGCCCATGGCTCCCGACCAATCCGAAGGGCGATCAGCCAATGGTGGCGTACGCACTTCAATATCAATCGGCGGCGTATCCACACGGACTGGGCTTCTTCGCGCGACACGAACACTCGTTCCAAAAACAGTATTCGTGCGAACCAAAGACACTGGATACGAACCCACGATACGTACAGGATCAAGCGTTGCTGTTCCTGACGTTCGGAATCGCGTGGAAACGGTCCAACGGAATCCATCCCAGCCCTCCTGTTCACCGCGACCACGTACAAATTGGCTCAAACCCCGTCGATCACGATCATTGATGATGCTCGAAAAACGCCCCAACACACTGCGTTCCCAGTCGATCATGGTCAGCAAATCCTGGCTGCTGACTCGCGTACCGAGTTCTTCATCTCGAAATGGCCGAAAAAGGACCGTAAGTTCCAAATCCACCAACTCCTCTACCCAAGGGCTGGGATTGGAACATCGCAATTCAACAAACACATCCTCACTGGGCTTCAACGCCCGAACCACAACCAGTCGCTCGGGAACTTCAACTTCAAAAGACGATGACACCGCCGTAACTTTGGGCAACCGGAACGCACCAGAAGATTCGGCCACCACGGTCCAACTCAATGTGCGGGTCCAAGCGGCGGATGCTTGGCCGTTCACAATGCTGATGTTGGAGCCTGATCGAACATCAGGTCCATCCAGGATGTCCAGACCTTCGACTTCGGGTGGGGCGACTTTGATGTCTGGCGCATTACGACCTTGACCTTCAAGACGCAATTGGACCGTGAAGGGAATTCCCGCGTCTGGGACACCGGGAGAAACTGACCACTGAACATCGGTCAGAATCGTGATCAGCCCAAAGAGTGAAGCAAACCAACTCACCAATCACGCTCCACAACACGGCGGCGTGAGTTTCTGGCATTAAGTTCTTCCTGTCGCTCTTCCGCACGATCACGTATCTCTTGCAGCATCTGACGTGCTTCTTGTTCCGAAATGGCTGATGAAGAACCACTTGCCTCTTCACCACTTGGTTGTTCTGTGGAAGATTCGTCCTGATTTGTTGGATCATTCGTTTGATCGCCGGACGATTCTTCAGGAGATTCTGATTCTTCGGAAGGCGAATTGGAGTCGTCGGAATTGCCCTCAGATTCTTCACTCGGTTCAGGAGGTCCCTCTTGATCACCTTCTTGCTCGGAAGACTCAGGGGGCGGAGGCGGGATATTGGGTACAAACTGTGCCGCACGCTCACCGTTGCGTCGAGCTGGATCAAAATCGGGCTCATACTCGAGTGCCTGGGCATAATTGGCGATAGCGCTGGTGATGATGTCCTTCGCAGCCTGAGGATTTTGTTCGGCTTGAGCCAAAGCTGCGTTGTGTTGAGCAACTGCAAGCGCGTGATAGGCTCGGGCCAATTCATCGGAGCCATCCAACAGTTCTGTCGCATCTTGAAAGGCTGACATGGCATCTGCAAGCTGCCCCGCGTTCAAAGCAGCTTCACCCTCGGCAAATGCGAGTCGGCCGTTCGCGGGATCTTCAACCCGAGAAGCTCGAATTTGCAAAAGTTCGTCCAAGGCGACCGAAGCTGGTTCGGAGACTTGAAGCAACATGATGAAAGCGAGAACACTACGCATCAGGCGATCCTCGGGCGTCCAAGAGAACCAAAGCCAAGCAACACCAGGCCTGGGACTGCAAACCATCTCCACTCAGAGCGTTCTTTGGTGATTTCCTGCATGGATTCTGTGCCCCCGACCAGCGGAGCCAGTCGTTCACGCCACAATTTACGTGCATTGACAACCGACGTACCCAGAGGGACATGAATACCTCCAGTGGCATCAGCCAAATCTCTCATCTGAGCATCATCACGGACCGACCACACTTCAGAGTCATCGTAAACCAGCCAGCCGCCTTCATCATCGGGAATACGTGCTCCCTGTTCTGCATCACCCAGACCGATGGTGACCACTGGTACACCAAGGCTTCGGGCCGCCTCTAGAGGCCAAGATCCCATGTCATCGCCATCACTGAGGAGCAAAACCAGACTGTCTTCTGAATCTGCGGAAAGAAAGGTGGCCGCTTCCCGCAACGCATCGCCTGGAAGAGAACCACCTACCGGCATGCGTTCTGATGCGACTTGGCGCAGTGCACGACGGAACGCCCGTGGATCTGCAGTTGGTGGACACTTGGGAACAGGCGTTCCGGCGAAGGCGATCAGACCAAATCGATCACCAACCGCAGACTCTGCCAATTCCCCAAGAAGCACTTTGGCGACTTCCAATCGATTGGGTGCTGCATCCTGACAACGCATTGACCGAGATGCGTCCAGCAACACGACGACATTTCGCCCCCGAAACGGAAGTTCAATGGTTTCACTGAACCACCTTGGATCAAGCACTGCCACCAGAACCAACGCCGAACCGAGGGAGGTCAACAGAGGCCTACCTGTCTGAGTGTTCCCAAAGATCCGGGGAACCAAACCATGACGCTGACGCTGCAAGCGACGAGTAAGAAGAATTGTGACCGCACCAATCACAAAAACAACGACGACGATCGGCCACCATTCAGCATTACGCAACACCGAGCTCGTCATGGCACAACCTCCGGCCAAATGACAACCCCGATCAGTCGAGCAAAGACGCCCAAAATCAGACCAAAACCGAGTACCAAGGGGCCATCGTCTCGGACCTCTTCCCATCGCGTCTCTTGGTATTCGGTGCGTTCCAAAGAATCAATCTCTGCATAGATTTGCACCAATGAATCTTGATCGGTCGCGCGGAAGGCTTTCCCTCCAGTTTGCTCGGCGATCAATTCAAGCGTCGTCATATCCAAACTCACGGGCATATTTCGAATGACTTCCCGGCCCGTGAATGGATCAATCATTGGAATTGGTGCAGTGGCTGATGCCGTACCTGCTCCAATGGTGTAAACCCGAACACCTAAGGCTCGCGCCAACTCAGCCGACTCCAATGGGGACAGGACGCCAGCATTGCTTTCGCCATCGGTCAGTAAAATAATGATTCGATCACCGACCGATTGGTTGATGTCTTGGACTCGAAGGGCTTCCAACCGTTCTACAGCCAAGCCGATCGCATCACCAATGGCGGTTGCTCTTTCGGACTCAAGAGGGGAGACCTGCAAACCTTCTACCGAGTTGGCGACGAATTCATGATCAAAGGTTGGTGGCGAGACCTCATCCGCATGGGTGCCAAATTGCACAATGGAAAGAAGATCTCCACGGCGGCCGGACATTTTCCCATCGCCGCGAATAAATCGATCAACCACATCCTTCACAACATCCAGTCTTGTTCGGCGCACTACGGAATCTGCCAAATCAAGCGCGAGCATGGATCCTGATCGATCAACACAAAGGGTGATTGCCAAGCCTTCACCCGTAATTTCCCGATGCTCTCGAACTCCACGGGGCCCAGCCAGACCATAAAGAAGCAAGATCAGAGCCAGCCAGCCCAGAAGACGCGGAATCCAACGGGTTCGTTGCCGGAGAGATGATGGCAAATCACTCGGCACGCCGGACCATGCTGCGTTGAATTCGCGGCGGGATGACCACCAGGCCACAAACAGGGACACCAAAAGTCCCATTGGGAACCAAATGACATGCCAGCCATCAAAGAACTCTTGTCTCATCTTGGCTGTTCCGATTTTGGCTCGGTAAGTTCGATTATTTCCCGTGCACTTTCAACAATCCCACATGCGTAAGCCGGCATGGCGGTACGAGCAAACTTGGCCCGATCCGATGCTTGGAGCAGTTGTTCTACCGGCTTTCGGGTCGGCAATGGCAGATGCTGCATGGAATCGGCGAGGAATTCGGGAGTCGTTGAACGAGAAGCCGTCGTTCCCAACGCTTCTTCGAGATATTTTCGAATCACATCAGACAGCTTGTCTAGAAAGACAATGGCTTCGGGCTCGTTGGTCGGAAGGGATGACTCCAAGGTCTTTATAGAATCGAGTGCTCGCTTTGCTGGGGGAAGAGCAGGGATCAAGGCCACCCGGGCACGATGAATCCGCCACAACCACCACGACACACCCAGAACCAAGAACCCTCCAGTGGCAATCCAAATGTTTGGCAGGAGCTGCGTCAACCGCTGCTGAATTGTGGGTCGCAAACCGACCACACCTTCAATTTCGTAGGGGCTGTCAGCCTCAGTAAGAGAAGAAGAAATGTTGATCACCAAAATTTCAGGGCGATCCTTGATTGACAGGGAGAGCGCACCGGCGAAAAAGGTACGCATCCGAATAGAACCATCAAGTGATCTCGACCCTTCCACTCCATCCGGGATCTGAAAATTCCATTCTTTGGCGTCCTCTGGGAGTCGAACGGTAAAGAACTCGCCTACCAAAGGCTTGCCTGGCTCGACCACAACTTCCAAACCCAAAGTCCCCAAAGGGATTCGAGCGGTCGGTGGCACTTCAGTAGAGCACGCCGAACACATCAGCAGCAACAAAACAGCAAGAGATATCCTCACGACCTGACCTCTCGGGCACGACGGTGATAATGGCTGGCCACAACATCGATGGCGTCTTGGTCGGTTCGCAGTTCCAACAGATCACCGCCAACGGATCGAGCAATTTTTTTTAATTCCTGTTGACGGTTTGTGGCAGAAGATTGCCAAGCTTTAAGAACGCCTTTGGCCGACATGTCGACGAGACGCGTTTTTCCATTTTCGGGATCACGTATTTGCACAAGGCCCACCGGCGGCGGCGAAAGTTCGGCTGGATCAACAATGGGAAGCATCAATATTTCACAACGCCGCGCTAAACGCCGCAATGCATCCACCCATCCGGTGCACTGAAAGTCAGAACAAATCGCCACAATTCCGCCGCCCGACATAGATCGAGTGGCCTCCTCAATAGCCGGAACCAAATCGGTACTCCGGCCATCGCCGCGGCACCCCAAAGCGCCTCGGGCAATTCGAAGCAAATGATTAGGCCCCCCCCTCAGTGGAATCCGTGATCGAACTTTGTCATCAAAGGTCAACAACCCGGCACGATCCCCCCCTCGAGTTGCGGCCGCAGCCAAAGCCACCGCAGCATGCGCACCAGTTCGAATCTTGACATTTCCCCCGGCAGCGAAGGATTGACTTGCGCTGTCATCAAGGATCACCAGAAGCCGGAGTTCTCGCTCCTCCTGAAAGACTTTGACGTGCGGCTCCCCCGCCCGAGCTGTGACATTCCAATCGATAAATCGAACTTCATCGCCCGGCGTATACGGACGAACCTCTTCGAAGGCCATTCCACGCCCTCGATGCACGCTTCGCCATGCACCGGCCAAACCGCTGCGGGCAACACGACGGGCCCGAATATCAAGGCGACGGACACGTCGAATGAGTTCGGCGGTTTCTTGATTCACGGGACGGGCAAATGACCAAGGAGGCGTTCAAGGATGGCTTCCACATCAAGCCCTTCTGCTTCGGCTTCGAAGCTGGGGCGAATACGGTGACGCAAGATCGCGGGGGCAACGGATTTGAAATCTTGAGGCACGCAGTAGCCTCGACCCTCCAAAAATGCCATTGCTTGTGCTGCGGCAACCAGTCCAAGCGTGGCCCGAGGAGATGCCCCGACCTCAATCAAGGCGTCCATTGCCAATCCAAATTGACTTGGATTCCGAGTGGCCTGCACAATCGTGACGGCATAATCACGCAAACGGGGATCGCAGTAAATACGCCGCGTGACGGCACGGGCTGCCAGCACTTCCTCGGGCTGGAGCATGGCACGACCAACTGGATCGCCCGATGGAGATGGGCCGGCCCCCATTGATCGGTCCAGGATTTCACGCTCCTCCTCGATTGACGGTGGCTCAAGCAAGATCTTCAGCAAGAATCGATCGGTCTGAGCCTCGGGAAGTGGGTAGGTGCCTTCTTGTTCGATAGGGTTTTGTGTTGCCATCACCAGGAATGGCTTTGGCAGCGGGTGGGTCTCGGTTCCGATGGTGACCTGACGCTCCTGCATGGCCTCCAGCAAGGCGCTCTGGACCTTTGCCGGGGCGCGGTTGATCTCATCGGCCAAAACCAAATGAGCAAAGACTGGGCCCTTGCGAACGGTGAAATTTTTCTCAGCCGGCTCATACACCAGGGTCCCCACGACATCCGCGGGCAACAGATCTGGGGTGAACTGAATACGCTGAAATGAAGCAGCGAAACCATCAGCAAGCGTAGAAACGGCTGTGGTTTTGGCCAACCCGGGCAGTCCTTCCAGCAGAACATGGCCGTCGGCCAGCAAGGCCACCAACAAGCCATCCAACATATCCTTCTGCCCCACGATGACTGACCCCAAATGGGACCGCAAACGTGTGAATGCTGGCGCGACCAGTTGGATCTCTGTAGAAAGTTGCTCGATCTCTGCCGAAGTCATGGTGCTGGACATTGCATCCTCCAATTCCTCATTCTCCCACGAAACCACCAGTTGAGGCAAACTACGACCATGAACTTCTCTGGTTCACCGAATGATTTTGACTCATGGCAGGCTGTGGCCTCTTCTTCAGCCCTTCTGGCCGTGATTCAGAGCACTGACGATCGCTCTCCAGCGGCGTTGGAGCGATGGCGAAGCGAATTTGGTGCGGACCATGTTCGAATCGCCCTAGAGCTCAGCGATGCTCGGCGAAGAATGGAA
>PAFA01000048.1 GCA_002700845.1 Phycisphaerae bacterium
GCACGTCCCGCGAGATCCCCCATTGGAAGTCTTCCCCCCGAAGCCTAAGGTTAGACCTATAAATACAAGTATTGCAAGAACTTATGTGCAAATTTACCGCGGAAGCAGCCCCCCAGACTCTGAAATCAGGCTTGCAGGGCAATCGGGGTTGTCGTAGGATGGTGAATTCCCCGGAGATCAAGACCATGCCGGTTACGCCAAACGCAGAAAACACCTTCACCATCGTCCGTCGCCCGTTGAAAGATTCCGAGCGCAAGACGTTGGAACGTCTCATGACGATGCAAAAGGACGTCCAGCGTGGTCGCTCCAAACTTGCCGAACGCCGGGGACGTGAAAACGTGGTCCACGGACGCGGTGGACGCGATTGGGTCGTCCGTAAAACCGTCACAAAATTGGTCCACGTGGAGATTGGACAAAAGTTCACCATCCACGTCTCGCACAATATTTTGCCCGACCTCCGCAGCGTCGAGCAGTATCTCGAAGTCGCCTAAAGCGATCGAGCTGCCGCCAACTTTTTCACGGAAGTTCTTGTTTAAGAAGACTGATCATCAACGCGTCGCGTTGATTCTGTCGATTTGAGCAGAACATCAATCATGCGCTCCGCAATTGGAGTCATGGGGCACGGCAACTCTTCTCGGGCAAACCAACCACGCGTCAAGTGCTCTTCCGGATGGGAAGGGAGAACCCCTCTGTCTCCGGCCGCTCTCAACTCGTAGACCAGCTCCCAAGTCCTTGGAGAGGGATCAAAAAAGAGGGCTTTGGCGACAGGTGGAGCATGGGGGATCAATCCCGACTCCTCCTCAAGCTCACGGATCACCGTTTGCTGTGGATCTTCTTCTGGCTCAACGGAACCCCCGGGGACAAATTCCCATCGGTTGGGGTAAGCATGCACTTTGGCTGACCGTTGGCCGCAAAAGAATTCACCAGATGCATTCGTCACGATGGCTTTGGCACCCAAGGGTCGAATGCCCAGATCAAAATCATCACTTTGCACGGCGTACCAGCGGTAAGGGCAAGGCGAAACCGTCAGTGTGACCCCACCATGGCCATTCCGAGTCACCCCACCAACCGCAAGAACTTCCCCGTCAAAATATTCCGGACGATCGGCCTGGAGCCTGTCCCAACGGGATTCCGCTTCCTGAACTTTGGAACCCAATTGATCGGCAACGAGCGCTGAGCCCCGCAACAAGACAGGTGGGCGTCGCAGTGCGATCGTACGAGGCTGTTCGATCACCCGAACTGAATGCCTTGCGCCAAAGGCAAATCACGACCCCAGTTCATGGTGCAAGTTTGTCGGCGCATATACGCCTTCCATGCGTCTGAACCTGACTCACGACCACCACCGGTGTCTTTCTCACCACCAAAGGCCCCCCCAATTTCCGCGCCGCTGGTGCCAATGTTGACGTTCGCGATGCCGCAATCAGAGCCATTGTGGGACAAGAACGTCTCAGCGCCTCGGAATGAATCCGTAAAGATCGCACTCGACAACCCTTGGTCCACCGAGTTTTGCAAGGCAATGGCTTCATCAAGATCGTCGAATTCGTAGACGTACAACAATGGCCCGAAGGTTTCTTCACGCGCCATGTCAGGGGCTCCACCCTTTGGCACACGCGCAATGGTTGGACGAACAAAGTGACCAGGGGCGGAAGCAAATTCATCAACCCCGTCGGTTCCACCCACCAAGATTTCACAACCCTGGGATGAAGCGGTTTCGATCGCTGTCCGGTATGCATCCACCGATTCTTGGTGAATCAATGGGCCCATCAATGTGCCATCGGCCAGCGGATCACCAATTGGGACCTGCTTGTAGCCCGCTACCAAACGCTCGCAGACTTCATCGACAACCGAGGAATGCACCAACAAACGCCGGGTAGATGTGCATCGCTGACCCGCGGTACCAACGGCACCAAACACCGTGCCGCGAACGGCCAAATCCAGATCCGCGTCAGGCATCACGATGATGGCGTTGTTGCCACCGAGTTCCAGCAGGGATCGCCCCAAACGTTGAGCGACGGCCGCACCAACAACCCGGCCCATACGGCAGGAGCCAGTGGCACTGATCAAAGGCAACCGGCGGTCATGAATCATGGGCTCGCCCACTTCAGGATCGGTTCCGATGATCAAACCAAAGACGTCCTTCGCATCACCTTGGGTGGGCTGAAAAATGTCCTGATCGTCCATGACTTCGTGCGCCACCTTGATCATGGCAATCGCACACAAAGGCGTGACCAATGAGGGCTTCCAGATCATGGTGTTTCCACATGCCGCAGCCAGCATGGCATTCCAAGCCCACACTGCTACCGGGAAGTTGAAGGCGGTGATGATCCCAATGGTGCCCATGGGATGCCACTGCTCGTACATCCGGTGCTGCGGACGCTCGGAGTGCATGGTGAACCCGTGCAATTGACGCGAAAGACCAACCGCAAAGTCAGCAATGTCAATGCACTCGACAACTTCACCCACACCCTCAGGAAGAATTTTGCCCATCTCCAGGCTCACCAACGCCCCAAGATCTTGCTCGTATTCACGGAAGGCGTTCCCGATCCGACGGACAATTTCACCTCGCTTGGGAGCGGGGAGCATTTGCCATTCCCGCTGAACCGCTTGGCAACGCTTGACCAAGGCTTCGTATTCAGCCGTTGATTGGAGCTTTACACCAGCAATAGCTTCACCAGTGGCAGGACTGTGGGTTACAGCTACCCCATCGGAGGCCGTGGCGGCCACCACGCGAGGATCTTGATCAATTCCGAGACGCTTGAGGATGTCGTGCATAGAACAACAATCCTACTCATTCCCCTTCTTCGCCGAAAGGATCAGGCTCGGGAGGCGGAGATTCGCCCTCCCGAAGCAAGGCGAAGGGCTCTCCCTTGATCTCAACATCAAACGTCACCGAAGTGAAGTCAAATCGAACCCCATCATTCTCCTTCTCGGGGAACTTCAAAATGAGGGCTTTGGGAAGCCTGACTCCTTCGACGATCTGCAAGCCTTCCCAACGAATTTGGGTGAACTCCAAGGCATCAGACCCCTCCCATTGGGCACTTTGGAAGCTCGATTGTGAGCGATCAAAAGTGAACTCAACTCGACCGAGATGTTGGACCATGCCAGAGAACGTCGAAGTGGATTGTCCTTCGGACTTTTCTTGTGAGACCACTGGGCCGATGTGATGAATCAGAGCACTCCAATCACCCAGCCAGATTGCTGGATGAAGCAAGCGATACGTTTGACGCAATGGCGGATCAATGGGTTGCCGCTCGCCCCCAAGGAACTTGTCTTGGTACCACTTTAATCCTGCGCCCGCACTCCGCATTTGGTCGGCACCAGACTCCCCTTGGAACCCCAGATAAAATCGGTCGAACCCCGCCGCCAAGATGCGGAATGGAGCCGGCTCGTCATCCGGTAAAGGGTCCAGTAGATCCATGGTTCCCTGAATCAAAATATTTTGCTTGGTCGACCATCTCTTTGCCCCCCCGCGTGCCGCAACCGCCGCGGCAAGCGACTCGATTTCAGATGATTCTGATTGCGTAATAGGATCAAGACGGACAAATTCACGCGGGACTGCACCTTGGCCACTGAGGACAAAACCGGTGATGCGTTCACGCCACTCGCCTTGAAAAGCGATCTGGCGGTCCAAGCCAAAAGATCGAACACCCCGCACACCAGGTTCACCAATGGCAAAGTGCTGATCGCCTTGAATGGCGTGCAGAGATTTGGGCAGCTCGGCATTGGTGCATGCAGAGCCAACCGTCCACACCGGTGGATTCTCCAATCCAACTTCAACATAACGGCCAAAGAACATGGCCTGCATCGCACAGTCGGAAGTCAAAAGGAAGGTCGCCAACATGATCATGCTGGCAACCTACCAATTTTTTGAATCACTCTTCTTCTTCGTCCCGCTCTTCGCGGTGCTGAAGATGCGACTTCAGGCGAGCCAAGATCGACGAGTGCAACTGACTCACACGAGATTCGGACAGGTCGAGGGTCCGACCAATGTCCTTCATGGTGAGTTCTTCGTAGTAGTAGAGCGTCAAGATGAGTTTCTCGGTGACCGACAAACCTTTCTCGAGTAGCGTTTTGAGTTCTGCACCTTGCACTGCATCGCTGGGATCATCCTGGCGAGCATCGCAAATCACATCAATTTCGCGGACGTCCTTGTTGGAGTCACCATCGAACGCCTTTCGATCCAAAGAAACCATGGAGACCGGGCGTGAGTCACGCAGGATCTTCTGGTACTCGGAATCATCGACGCCGAGTTCACCGGCAATCTCATCGTCGGTTGGGGCTCGACCGACTCGAGACTCGAAAGCCTTTTTGGCCACCTCAACTTTGCCGGTTCGAGATCGCACCAGACGCGGGACCCAATCCATTGCACGAAGCTCATCAAAGATTGCCCCGCGAATTCGCTGGGTGCAGAAAGTTTCGAACTTCACCCCGCGACCAAGGTCAAAATTGTCCGAAGCTTCCATCAGACCGAAGGAACCGGCCGTGACCAAATCTTCCACATCAACCTCGTTGGGGAGGCGAGCGTGAATACGTTCAGCCAGGTACCGAACGATGTGGACATAACGTGGAACAAGTTCATTGCGAACCGCTACTTCGTGATGTTCCGCATAGCGGGCCCAGAGTTCGAGCGAATCAATCGAAGCCAGATCTTGTGACGCATCAAGAGCGTCTGATGCGCGCGCGGCGCGCGCGACATTTTTCTTTGCAACTGTAGTTTCAGTTTTGGGCATAGTTGCCATCTCCTTGGCGAGAGCCGTTGACGCCGAATCCGTGGCGACGCCGAGAGAGTAACCCGACGCGCGCGCAAGAATCAAGCCCCAATTCGAATTCCGTAGCGTTCAATGTTTCGGAAGAGAGGCAAAGCGAGTCGCGCAAGTCCAAAAGCACCCACAGCTCCAATCGCCAAACCCCACATTGGCCATGCAATCACACCAATGACAGCTCCGGCCAACATCATGCTTCGTACCCAACGTCGTTCATCCGTACGCATTCAATCCACCTTCGAATTTCGACCCATGAATCACAAATGCCTTCTGGGGCATTCAGTTCAATCGGTGCAAAAAGACGTGGAATGAAGCGAACAAACGGAAATATCGAAACTTTGTGGGATTAAGACCACAGTTTGGACCACCAGCGTCGCTTGGCGGGCCGGTCGAGCCCAAGCAACCGACCGGCAATGCGATCAACCGCCTTTGAAGACGGTGAATTTGGATCAAGCAGCAAAAAAGGCAATCGCTGCCGAACCGCATTACGCACCACAGGATCCAATGGCACACCAGGATGCACTTCCAAAGTGACTCCTTGAAAGAGGTCACAGGTCCGAAGGAATCTTTCCTGAACTTCCGCCAATTCCGCCTTGTCTTGGGCCATATTGACCACCAAGTGCAAGCGAGGCACCACTGGAGCATCGGCCACGGCGACCACCAAGGCGTACGCATCCACCAATGCCGTGGGCTCGGGCGTCGTGACAATGATCAGATCATCAACAGATCGGGTGAACGCGCAGACGTTGCGCCCAATTCCTGCCGCACAATCGAAGAGCACGACGGAGGCGGAATCGCCCAATCCGCCCGCCAACTGGACCAAACGGCTCCGATCCTGCTCGTCCAAACTGGGGCGTCCACGTCCTCCACCAATGCCTGGAATCAACCGCAGCCCCCCAGGACCGAGCACCATGGCGTCTTCCAGTTCACACTGGCCATCCAGCACATCGGCCAGCGTCCGCTCTGGTTGGACTGAGCAAAGGACATCGGCATTGGCCAATCCAAAATCAATGTCCACCAAGCAAATATCCGAGCGACCGGTACGGCGGGCCATCGCCAACCCAAGATTCAAACTGAGATTGGTCTTGCCCACGCCGCCTTTGCCAGAAGCCACCGCCACCAGACGTGGGCCACCTTTCGCAGCCTCTCCCCCCTGGAGACGAGCTTCCACCAACGCACGCAGTCGAGCAGCTTGATCGGTCATGGGCCCAGCAATCGCTCCGGCAATCCTGCATCTCGGGCGGGCCCAAGATCATCAGGAACATCTTGACCCGTGGTTACCCAGCCAATCGGACGTCCGGCGTCTCGTCCAATGGCCAGCAATGGTCCGAGTGAAGCGGCTTCATCCAGTTTGGTAAACAGCAAGGTGTCCGCCCCAATGCCGCCAAAGGCCGAGAGGCCTTCGCGTAAGACTTTGGGTGCCGACGCTGCGGACAGCGCCAAATGGGTTTCATCTGGAGCAAAAGCCTCCAGCAAATCTTGCAGTGCGCTGATGTTGCCTTTGTCCCTCTGGCTTCGACCCGGGGTGTCGATCAACACCACATCGCAATCTTCAAGTGCCACGAGCGCCGCCGCCACGTCATCCACCGAACGAATCACCCGCAAGGGAATCTCCAGCATTCGGGCATAACTTCGAAGTTGTTCCACGGCACCAATACGGTAGGTGTCGGCGGCCAACAGTCCGACTGAACAGCCACGTTCAAGGCGAAGCGAAGCCGCAAGCTTGGCCAGCGTTGTGGTCTTGCCAACTCCGGTTGGACCAACCAGAGCGATTCGACGCTTGGTGCCCGGCGATGGCTCCGCCCCTTCCACGACACATGGCAGCATGGAACGCAGGACTTGGAGAATGGCCTCTCGAGCCTGATCTTCCGAGGGATTTTCACATCCCGCCCGGACCAATGCCAAATCAAGAATCTCTCGACGCAGAGGTTCGGGAACATCTTGCTCAGCCAGTTTGGCCATCCCATCGGCAAAAGCTTCTGGAATCTTCGGAGCCGAAGGCGTGTCAGATTTGGGCGATGATATTGATGGCGTTGATGTGGCTGAAGCCGAAGCTTGTTCAGCGAGCAGACGAATACGGCTCATCTCGACCGCCAGGCCTTCGACGGCAGCGCCGACCGACTGCCGAACGGCTTCTTCCAATGAAGCCTGATCAACAGCTTCCGGTGAAATGGCCCCATGGGAAGGCCCAACGCTCGCCAGAACATCAGGGGAGATTGGTTCTGCTGAATCAGGCTTCAGTTCTATTGCTGTGGGCGATGATGACTCCACCACTTCTCCACCGGGCCCCAACCGATACCGCCGAGGGCGCGCTGGCAGGGACTTTTTTTCCGCCGCTTGATGAATTGGCCCCGCGGGAGCCACCTCTTGAATCGAGACGCCTTCAGTGTCATTGATCTCACCAGTCGGCTCAAGCTGAGGTTGTGGCTCGGGTTCAGATTCAGGCGCTGGCGATGGCGATAGCGAATGTGTCACGCCATCAACTCGCCCCAACCCTTTTCGAATTGCTTCCGCAGCATCCTTCAGTGGGGAGAGTGCTTCCGCAACATCCCGGGTGGTTTGATCCGAAGGATCCAACTCCGGAGCGGGCGTTTCTTCAATGGCACGCCGGGCGGCGGTCAACTCCCACCCTGTACGCCGACCAAGGCCGAAGAAACCGCCCCGCCGGAACTGATGCGCTTCCAACACAATGACGTCTTCACCCAACTCCTCACGAGCTGCCGCGAGAGCTTCAGGCATCGACCACGCTTGGTAGGTCCGAGTCTCAAAATCGCCGTTGCTCTCAGTCGTCAATTCGGTCCTCCTGACCATACATCACAGGCTTAGGCCCGCCGCTCCGCAGCCGTGGATTGGTCACAAGATATCAACCCAATCGACTCCAGATCGATGCTTCGATCAATCTCATTGAAGCCCAGCACCGTGGCTTCGATTCGGTGGGATCCCAAGATGCGAACCAGACCCAAACGGACGGCAGGAGAAGCCACAACCACTGGCAGATATCCCATATCCAGCAGTTTGGGCAACGCGTCCCGAGTCGCCCGTGCAATCGCCTCAATCCGTTCTGGGGCCAGATTGACTTGCAGTCCGGTGCCGCCCCGTTCGATCCCAGCCGTCAACTCAGCCTCAAGCTCTGGGGCAATGGCCAAAGCCCGAATACGGCGAGTGCCATCGGGTTCATCCATTGTTGCCCGGGCGCTGATGGTGCGACCAAGAGCATTGCGGACGTATTCCACCAACACGTCAGGATCTTTGGTGTGCGGCGCCCAGTCGCCGAGGGTCTCCACGATGCGTTCCAAATCAAGGATCGGGATACGCTCGGCCAGAAGACGTTGCAAGACCGCCTGAAGTTCTCCAAGTTTGAGGACCGCCGGAATGGTCTCCTCGACCAATTTGGACCGGCGAGATTTGAGATCCTCAACCAGATCGGCCACTGCTTGTCGGGTCAGAATCTCGTCCGCATGCTGCAAGGCCAGACCGTGCAAATGAACGGTGAGAACACTGGACGCCTCCACCACGGTCCAATCACCAGCTTCGGCTTCAGTACGGCGTTCCGCGTCAATCCAAACCGAATCCAGTCCATAGCAAGGATCACGACCTGGGACACCATCAAGTGGTGCCGCGTGGGGACCGGCAGGGATTGCCATGAGTTTGCGAGGATGGATCTCACCACGACCAACCGATTCGCCTCGAAGTCGGATTCGGTATTCCCGAGGACGCAGCGATTGATCATCACGCACGCTGACCCCGGGAAGAATCAAACCATATTCCGCAGCAATTCGATTGCGCTGTTGTCCAATGCCCATCACGATGGGACCGTCAGCTCCGGCCAAACCAAGCAGAGCGGTGCCCAAGTCAATCTGCAATTCAGAAATCTGAGCCAGCCGCTCCGGAGTAACCGGGTCGGCGGCAGGTGCTTCACGCGGTGCCGTTTGTTCTAACTCGTGCTGGGCTGCCGCTTGCGCATCTCTTCCTGCCCAAGCGATAAAACCGAGACCCAAAGAACCGGCCAAAAGAGGAATGGTGGGCAGCGGGGTCATGGCCAAAAGGCCCAAAAATGCAGAAATGAACAACAAGGCCTTCGGGCGGGCGGCCAATTGCTCGGGAATGCGATCACTAATCGTCCCTTCGTCCCCACCGCGAGCAATCAGCATGCCAGCGGCGGTGGCTATCAAGAATGCCGGAACTTGAGCCGCCAAACCATCACCTATGGTAAGCCGCGTAAAAGCAGAAGCCGTCTCGGCAAAGGTCCAACCCTTGATCCAGACTCCGACCAAGATGCCGCCCGCCAAGTTGATACCGGTGATGATCAAGCCAGCAACGGCATCACCACGCACAAACTTAGAAGCACCATCCATGGCACCGTAAAAATCAGCTTCCGCCGTGATCTCACCGCGACGATGGGTCGCTTCTTGCTCATCAATCAAGCCCGCAGACAAATCGGCATCGATGGCCATTTGCTTTCCGGGCATGGCATCCAACGTAAACCGTGCGGTGACTTCACTCATCCGTGTCGCACCTTTGGTGATGACCACAAATTGCACAATCACCAAAATCGCAAAGATGATGAATCCGACGATCAGCGACCCACCCGCAACAAATCCACCAAAGCCAGAAATCACCGAACCGGCAACTTCACCGACCGCCGCCGGCGAACTGGCATCTGCACCCAAAATCAGCCGTGTCGAGGCAATGTTCAGCACCAGTCGCAAGAGTGTCGTGCCCAGCAACAACGCCGGGAACGAGGAAAACTCAAGCGCTTTTTGCTGGGTAATCGCATTGATGAGCATCAAAGATGCGATCGCAATATTGGCCACCAACAACAGATCGAGGATCGTGGCTGGAAGAGGAACCACCAAGACCACCAACAAGCCCAGGACCGTCGCCGGCAGCAACAAATCGCGCCGCGCCCCGAAGGCGTCGCCAATCTTGCGTGCAGTCTGACTGAGCCAATCCGTTGGCATTGGTTACGGCCTCCTTGCCGATAGGGACATCATCGCGCCTCCGCGCTCGGAACGCCAGTCAGATCCCGGCCTTGCAATTTCCACACATAGGCAAGGACCTCGGCCACGGCCTCAAAATGAGCCACAGGGACCGGTTCTCCAACCGCAACCTCACGCCAAAGTGCTCGGGCCAGGGGTGGACGCTCCAGCACCGGTACATCGTGCTCAATTGCCAATCTTCTGATCCGAAATGCCAAATCATCAGCACCCTTGGCGCAGACGACGGGGACATCAGTCTGACCGGGCTCGTAACGAAGAGCGACCGAGAAGTGAGTCGGGTTGGTCACGATAACATCGGCCTGCGGCACTTCGGATTCGATTCGTTGCCGGGCCAGCTGACGGTGAAACTGTTGCCGTCGCGCCTTCATTTGCGCATCACCCTGCAGTTCTTTTGATTCGTCACGAACTTCTTTTTTGGTCATCCGCAATTTCTTGCGGTGACGCTTCCGCTGCCAAACGAAATCAATGCCTGCCAGGACAACAAGCATCAAAAGCATGGCGGCCGCGGTTTCAATCAGCAACTGAAAGGTCAAAACCATTCCAGGCTTCAGATCCAAGCTCAATATGGAACGAATGGCTTCGTGACGCCAGGCCATGTGGGCCCCGGCGACGAGCAGCAACAGCAACACCTTCCCGGAATCAATTGCCCCACGAACGAAGCCTTCAGGACCAAGGATGCGCTGGAAGCCTTTCACTGGATCCAATTTTTCGGGCTTAAAGCCAATCGTCTTGGTGGTGGGGCGAAAACCGACCTGAAGAAAACCACCGGCCGCCGCCAAAAACATCACCAAGCCAGCCACCGGAAAAACAACCATTGAAAAGCCAATGCCTGCATCTCGAAAGCTTCGTAAGCCGTCGTCGAAATCTCCCGTGGCTCGGTTGATTCCGAAAGCCAGCCAGTCCTTCAAGATCCCGGTGCCCAACATCGCCAGCAACATCAATGAGATCGTCCCCGCGAACAAAACGACAAATGAGGCGAAGTCTTTGCTCCACGCCACCTGGCCTTCGTCCCGGGCCTTGTCCATTCGATTTTGCGTGGGCTCTTCGGTTTTTTCACCGAGTTCTTCAGACATCAATCAGCTCCCGCCAACAGACGAACGGCCCCGATCATTTCGCCCGCAAATGTCTGCCATGGTCCTGCCATTGCTGGCAAGACCAGAAGAAACACCAACAGTCCAACCGGAATACGAACCAGAAATCCGACGCTCAAAATATTGATTTGCGGGACCGACCGACCCAAGAAGCCCATCAAAATAGTTTGGGCAAGAACAATGGTCAAAACAGGAAGCGAGCAGCGAAGCAACACTTCAAATGCTCCATCGATCAAGGCCGGCAAGGCCTCTGCCATCAGTGCCATGTCCAAAGTGACGCCGGGAGGAAATCGCATCATTCCTTCACGGACCGCAAGAAAAAGGGCTTCGGGTATGCCCAAAAGAACAAAGAGCCCCAACGCCAGCGCGGCCATGAACCGGCCGGTGGTGTCAACTTCTTCACCAATATTTGGATCGTAAAGCGTGGCAAACCCCAAGCCAATCTGCTGGCCAGAGACCAATCCCACGCCTTGCAACGCAGCAATGGGGATCAGGGCCAAGAGGCCCAACGCCGCACCAAAGACCAATTCAAAGCCCGAAAGCACACCAAGTTCCAGCAACGTTTGAGGGGAGGGGCCGATTTGATCCAAAGAACCAAACGCCACCACGCCCAGCATGAGACCAAGCAATACCCGCACCACGCCGGGGACCAGGGGACTCGACACGCCCGGGGCTACAAACAGCAAGCCCGCGCCCCGGCAGCCGGCCAACATCAAGCCAGGGACCGCGGCGGCGTACTCAGCAAAAACACTCATCCGAAGATGTCCGGCGCAAACATGGCGCGGGTGAAGTCTCCAAGCCGGGCGACCATCCAACCAAGCAAAAGAACCGCAACCACAATCATGGCCACCAATTTCGGCAGAAACGACAAGGATTGCTCTTGGACGCTGGTGACGGCTTGACCAATGCTCACGATCAGACCAACAATCAAACCGATGCCCAAAATTGGCGCCAGCAGGAAAAGCGTTTCCAGCAATGCACCACGCGCAGGATCAAGCAAGACGCCGGTCAACCAAAGCCACCAATCGCGGTGCGAAAGGGATCAGCCACCTGACCAAGAATGCCCACGGAGAGCAAGGTCCAACCATCCACCAGCACAAAAAGAAGAAGTTTGAAAGGCAACGACACCAACACCGGTGGCAGCATCATCATGCCCATCGAAATCAGAATGCTGGAGACCACCAAGTCGATAACGAGGAATGGCAAAGCAATTTTGAACCCCACAATAAAAGCGGCTCGCAGCTCACTGAGCATGAACGCGGGAACCAATGTCAGCGTGGGAACGTCGTCATAGGCGATCACCGTCGGATCGGTGAGGTCCATGCCACGGTGCTCCAACAATGCATACAAGGCGCTCCAGCCTCCGGTGGCGTCGATCTGCGCAAACATAAATTCTCGCATAGGCCGCTCACAATTGGCCCAGGCCACACGGTAGTCCGGCTGCTCATCACTCACGAACGGCTGAACACCATCCGACCACACCCGCTCCAAGGTGGGCGACATGGCATACATGGAGAGAAAAAGGGCCAGCCCGGTCAGGACCTGCCCTGGGGGCAACCCTTGCGTACCGATGGCCTGCCGAAGCAATCCCAAAATAATCACCACCCGGGTGAAGCACGTGCACATCAGCAGCACGCTCGGCACCAGCGAGAGCACCGTGAGCATCAGCAAGATGTTCAACAAGCGACTTCGTCCCTCGACCCCCTCACCGAGCAACGCAGCTGAAGCCTCATCCAATGCCACCAGCGGGTTATTGGGGTCGCCCAATGGGTTTTCTGCGACCGCCTGACCGAATGCCCCGGTCGCGGGGATCATGCAGCACAGGATGAGCAGCCAAAGTCTCACGCAGTAATCCGTACCCTTCGCCCCTTGGTGAGATCAACCACGACCCCACGCTTTGCCGGCCGCTCCGATTTGGTGGTCGATGACCCTCGAAGCGTTTCCACCAGAGCCGCTTGACGCGTGCGACTGGATCGCTGCGGCTTGCTCTCGGTCGCGACAGCTTCAAGAGTCCGACGAAAAGCATCGCGTTCCGGCTTGCCTTCGATGGCTTCGGTAATCCGGGCGAGTGAGGTCAAATCATCAACCTCGCACAATCGGTTCCACCCTTGCCCAGCATCGTGACAGAGCAGCAAACGCCGATCAAATTTCACCAGGATCAAGCGTTCACCCTTGGCCACCGGCCAACGTGCCAAAATTTCGACCACCCCAGATGGACCAGAAGAAGCACGCTGACGAACTTTCTTGGGGAGCCGAGACAGCACCAAAACGGCCAACAAGAGAACACCTGCGGTTGCGGCTCCAAGCCGCACCAAATCACTGCTGGCCAAGGACATGGCCTGACTCTCCGTGTTCGGACTGGACCGAGCAGGCAAACGCAAGGAACCAAGCGCAGGCAATGCTGTCTCGGTGGGGACCGGCAGCGAGGATGCCGGTGGCGTGGGCTCTATCGTTGGAGCCAGCGTCGGAAAAGCCGGCAGAGTGGCAGCGGTCGGCTCAGAGACGACAACCGCCTCCTGGGGCGAAGTCTCCTGAACAAACGCAGGGACCGGTGCTGGCAGGACGAAGGCGACGGCTCGATTGGCCTTGGCATCTTCGGCCTGCCCAGGGGCAGCCAAAAGCACGGCCATTACCAACATGCTCACTCGTTGTATCAATGCCATCCTGGCCATCCTTCAATCCCCTTGGCGACGCCTCCGCGTCACCCGACTTGCTCTTCTGTCACTACGCCTTTGCCAGCGCTCTCTCAGATTCCCTCCGCGGCACGTCCAAGGATCTCCGTGATCCGAACGCAGAATTTCTCATCGAGGACAACCACTTCCCCGCGAGCCACCAAACCATTGTTGACAAAGATGTCGACGGGATCACCCGAGGGCCGGTCCAATTCGACGACAGAGCCTGAACCAAGTCGCAGGACGTCATCCACCAACATCCGGCTTCGGCCGAGTTCCACCCTCACATCCAATTGCACATCGTTGAGCCGATCCAAAGCCCCATCACCCCCGAGAAATTCGGTTTTCAGTGCTTCGGCCGCTTCGGCCACGCCATCGACCGCAGCAACGGGGTCGACGGGGGCTTGCGGGTTCGAGTCGCCACCGGCACCAGGGACGGCGTCACCCGTAACTTCTTCTGGTGCAGCAACTTCTGGCGCAGCAGCGCCAGCTGGGGTTTCCGGTTGTTCTTGTGGGTCGGTCACGCCGTCCTGGCTCCCTTAATTTTCCGACAGGGCAAACACTGGATCCTCCAGTGGGCACACGTGTGCGCAGTTTACTACTTCGGCCATCAGCGGCTCAGAACTTGAATTTCTTAATGAGCACCTTGATCAATGATGACTTGCCAAGCGTAAACCACCTGAGGCCGGTCCGAACCGTGCACAAAGCTGAACAACTTTTCGAAAGACACCCCAACTGCTTCGGTGAACACCACGGGCTCAAGAGCCTGGACTTCATCCATGGAAGCCGAACGCCAGCACCGAACAAAGCTGCTCTCGATGCGATGCTGGAAGGGGTCCACCACCGCCGTAAATTCATCAACAAACGGCGCGGGAACCAGGGCAATGACCTTGACGGACCAGGCCGTGTCGCCTTTGCGCTGGTTGGCATCTTCGTAGACAACAACTTCCACCAACTGATCCGGTGCGAATGTCATCTCAGGCAAAAATTCATCTGCTTGAGCATCGCCCGGCTGCATCCATTCGATTACACCAAAAATTCCGGCGGCTTCGAAGACCATCAGGCCAAGAATGAGCATGAGGGTCCGACCACTTCGGGAAGGCTGAGTTGATGGGACAGTTTCGGTTTCAAGATTCGACATGTTGATTCCCTTAGGGCAAGTTGGATGTGGTTTCGATCAATCGGAGTTCAACACGTCGCATTTCTGGGCCAATCGCCCCTTGCACCATGCGTGAACCTCGAGTGGCAATGTGAATACGTTCAGCCTCCAACGCCCACCGGCCATCGGCTCCGGTGTACGTGCGAAGGAATGCCTCGACAGATTTGGCTCGCCGGTAGCCAAGTTCATCGTCATCGGCCAAAGCCGCGATGGCTGACTCACCCGGTTCGGCAAATCCAGTCAATCGCACGCCAAGGCGGTTGTGCAAATGACGATCCGCGAAGATTTGCAACGAGGCTTCAGCACCAGGCAACAATGACCATGAGCCTTTGGCAAACGCCTCGGGTCCAGCCAAGGCAATCTGAATGCCTTGCTCTTGAACGCGCTGCGTGGTGTTGCCATCAATCAGAACCGCACCGCTGCCGGGAATTTCCTCCCGGCCGGGCAGGAAGCGAGCTTCTCCACCGGTCCGATTGGGGTCAAGATTGGTGGCCTGACTCTCCGAAGGCAGCAGTCCTTGCTGAAAGCCTTCAATCATGCGGGCTTTTTCTTCTTCTGTGGTCGCCGCGCTGATCATCCAAAGAAGGACGAAAAAGCACAACAACAGGCTCATCATGTCACCAAAGGTGACCACCCAGTCTGGAGCGCCTTCTGGCGCGGATCGTGCTTTACGAACCCGCATGACTTATGCCGCCTTGCTCACTTGATCTTGACCAGGAGTCCAAGCCAAGAGTCGATCGGAGAATTCAGAAGGACGAACTCCTTCCAAAATCATGATCGCGGCTTGCATGGCTATCGCGTTGCAAAATTGTTCTTCAGAGCTTCGACGCCCAAGCTTATCTGCCAGTGGGTTGCAGATCATGTTGGCAAACATCGCCCCGTAAAGCGTGGTGAGAAGAGCCACAGCCATACCTGCACCCACACTCGAGAATGAGTTGGGGTCTTGGGGATTCATGGAAATCATCATGAACACCAAACCGATCAAGGTGCCGATCATGCCAAACGCCGGCGCGCTCTTGGCCATCGACTCCACCATGGACTTTCCGGCTTCATGCCGAATGGTGATTGAATCAAGACGTCGGTTGAGTTGGGCTTCGACCGTCGAAGATTCGGTTTCATTGGCCGCAAAGACCACGCATTCCGAAAGGAAGGGGTACATCTCTGGACGCTTGCAGGCATCTTCAACATCCTTCACGCCACCTTTGCGTGAAATGGTGTTGAGTTCAATGGCTTGATCAATAACTTCCTGAGCGTCCACGGACTTCCAGAACACCGTCTTCATCAGAACTTTGGGCAAACGCTTGAGATCTGAAAAAGGAAAGGCGGCCATCGTGGCTGCAGTGCAACCCCCCATCACCACTAAAAATGATGTGGGATCAATCAATGCGGCGGCTTTGCCATCCGCACCCAAGTAAATCGCGGTGCCGACAAACAGCCAAGCTAAGGCGATACCAAGAACAGTTGAAAGATCCATGGGAGACTCCACGAAGGGCAACAAAGAAAAGGGCTCTTTCCTGCCAATCGGGAATGCGAGGGGACCACTTCAGCCCGTCTTGCTGAAATGAAGCTGGATTTGCAATGCCTGGGTTCTGTCTGGACGGTTTGTGCGGGTAAGACCGGTTAAACCATCTCTGAGGTGTCATTGGAGGGGACAATGGCTTCATAACCTTGAGGAAGCAGCGAAATCTCCACCCGATCTCGAAGTCCAGCGGTGTCACCATCCAGCTGCAACGCCATTGGGGATGGCCCCGACAAAGTCACCTGCTTGCCCCGAACAACCACGGCGGCCGGATGATCGACCGCCACACCTCTACAGCAGCGCCAGACCCACAACAAGGTCCGAGTGACCGAGCAGGTCGGTAAGAAAATGACGTCCAACTGACCGTCATCGGGCTTGGCATCCCTGGCGGGGTCCATGCCAAAGGCGTATCCCGAGAAGTTGGCCACAATGGCCAGCCCTCTTCGATGTTGCACCACAGTTTGCCCATCAACTTCAATACTGACCGTCGGCCACTTGCGACGCAAGGTGGTTCGAACGATGGGGCCAATGTATGAGGCGTGCCGGATTGGACCTTTGCGACGAGCATGCAGATCGTGGATCACTTCGGCATCAAAGCCCACCGAAACCATGATGGTGAACGGTCCGTATTGGGTGCGTCCAGCATCGATTTTGCGGGTCCGACCATTGACCGCCAAAGCCGCGATGTCTTCCGGTTCGCGAGGCAGGCCAAGCATTCGAGCGAACAAATTCTCGGTGCCCAACGGGGCATGGAGAAAGGGAATGCCCGCTTCACCAAGCGAAGCGGCCGATCGACGCAAAGTGCCATCCCCACCAACCACAACCGCACGTTCGATATCTGGCGGCAGGCACACCGCATCTTTCTCCGTCTCTCGAAGAACTGGTTCACAGCCATGCTTTCGGAGCGCTTCGGCAATGGCTTTGGCATAGTCCGGAGCAAGACCACGTCCTGCCCGAGGGTTCAACAAGATGCCAATTCGTCGCAAACTCAGGGTGAAGTCTCCACCCGTTGAGCCGACTGAATGATGATTTGCTCTTCGGGCACATCACGCATGCCTCGACGAATCACCGTGCGTTGCTTGGCGATCGCATCGATCGTGCTCATGCCCTCGACCACTCGCCCAAAGGCGCAGTACGGGCCATCATCAAGAAAAGCATTGTCTTTGTGGTTGATGTAGAACTGGCTGGTGGCGGAATCGATCGCTGATGTGCGGGCCATCGCAATGGTGCCACGGGTATTTTTGATTGGTCCCAAACCAGCTTCATTCTTGATCGCACTGCGTGTTTTCTTTTGCCGCATGTCGGTATCAAAACCACCACCCTGCACCATGAAGTCGGAAATCACTCGGTGGAACAGCGTGCCATCGTAAAAATCGGCATCAACGTAGGCCAAGAAGTTCCGACATGTGATCGGATAATTTTCGGTGTCAATCTTGACGACGAAGGGACCAAGATTGGTCTCAAATCGCACCAAGGCTGGAAGCACGGGCTCAACTGCGGCAGGAGCTTTTGGTGTTGCAGGATCGCTGGGCCCATCACCTTTGTTGTCGAACTCCACCGACTTGTCGGCCTCGGACATGTTGAAACCAATCACATTGGTTTGGCCAACTGCATCGGTCCAAGCCGCATTGGTCAAGGGAATCACACCGCCCACCCGACCCTCCGGGCGAATCTCACGCATTCCGGGGCCACTGAACCCCACACGCCGCTTCCCAAACATCCAGACCACACGACCTCGGTTGCCGTTGCTCATGATCTTGCCGCCAGAAAGGGAGGAGCCTTCAGCTTCGAGTGGCTTCGACTCGACGATCGCATCGGCAGCCTTGCATTCCAAAGGTGACCCTTGGAACATCAAAACATCTTCAGAATCACGGCCCGGATTCCGCTGGGTCAAACGCACCATGCCTTGCTGGAGCTCAAAAACACGCTTTTTGCCCTCATCCGCCAACCGCTTCACCGTGGTGTTAAATCCAAGCAACATGACGTCCGTTTGTCCAGGCTTCACCCCTTCCCAACGCCATTCCAAGCAGACCCGCCCCTCTCCTTTGGTTTGGAGGACACCGCCCACTGGAAATTCACTGCCTTCAGTGCAGGGCAGCGACTGGCCATCGGCGTCTCTCATCGCAGGAGTGCTCTCAAGCATCCGGATCCGCACCGATTCCCCGACACTGGCCGTGGAAAGCAGCAAGAGTGAGAAGAACATCAAGAACCTGTGGGTAGACAGCATCAGTTGGCTCCTTGGGTTAATTACAGTACCGGCAATGCGGATGTCTTTGTTCATCTTGATTCTGATCGTGACCTCAAATTTCGCTTTTGGGCAGGCGTTCCGTCTCAACGATCAAGATGGGTGGTCACCGCTGCCTGAACCAGCAGCAGGGTCACCCGAGGAAGGCTTGCGGAACGCACGGCGTGCGATTGCCAAGGAATCATGGGACCAGGCCGAAACGATCTGTCGAGATTGGCTGTCCCGATTCACTTCAACCGCTCGTATCCGTCCTTTGCTTGGGGACCAAGACGTGCCAGTGGTCGAAGTCGAACAAGCCAAGTCACCCTTGGTGGGCGAGGTTCGCCTGCTGCTTGGTGACGCACTCCGAGCACGAGGTGAGCTGTATCCGGCTGCGGTCGAGTACGAAACAGTCGCTCGAACGTATCCCGATTCCCCCGCCTGGCTCGACGCCGTAGAACGCTGCTACGAAATCGCCGTGATCTGGTCCAACCAGAAGCCTGAATTTCTCTTGGGAATCTTTCCGGTTTCCGACTGGACCGATGAAGTCGAGGAGTTGCTGATCCGCGTGCAGGAACGTGTGCCCGGAAGCATCCTCGCCGAACGAGCAGGATTCGCATTGATGGAGTTCTACCATCGCGAAGAGAACTACCGGCTCACTGCAGACATGGCCGCCATCGTTCTCGAAAATCATCCCACCACCCCGCAAGCTGATCTCGCACGGCGAAGGATTGTTGAGGCCAACCGGCGGCTGTGGAAAGGTCCAGAAAATGACCTCTCTGGCCTTGAGGAAGCGTCATCTATTTTGAGTTACTTCATTGCCGAAGACCCCATTGCCGCACAGCGGATCAACAGCTCTGAGCAGTTGCAGGCCGTTCAGGAAGACTTGGTGCGTTCCCAATGGGCCACCGCACAGTGGTACCTTCGTTCCGGAGATCCCGTCAGCGCTGCTTACGAAATCAGACGCATGGCCAAACGCTTCTCGAGCACTGCACTCTGGCCTGAAATCACCGCTTGGGCGACTGAAAAAGTTCGACCATTGATTCCAGTCCCCCTACGAACTTTGGTGGACGAATTGCCATGATGTTCTGGGTGCGATTGCTTCTGTGCCTCGCGGCAATTGGCTGTGCCAGCGACTCTCGATCCGGCCTGACCTTTTTGGATGAAGACGCCCCCCGCCGAGTTGCGATCGAACCGTTTTCGGGTGGGGGAAATATTGAGGGTTTGGCTCTCCCACTGAGGGAATCCATCGCTTCTGAGTTGCTCCGGCGAACCAACCACACCGTGACGGACCGACCCACCGCGGACACTTTGCTCCGCGGAACGATTCGCTCAGCTTCCCGCCGTCTCTTGGGACGATCCACTGACTCTGGACTTCCTTCGGCCCTCCGCCTGGAGATGATCCTCGATGTCGAATGGATTGATCTCTCCAGTGGCACGGTGCTGAAATCCCTCCGCAATGTCCGAATTGCGGCGGATTACGCCCCAGGTGGTGCTGGCGTGACCCCCGGCGGAGAGCGAGAAACCGTCGCACGGCAACAGTTGTTCCGGCGTACGGCACGAACTGTTGTGGATGCGTTGCAGTCGGACTGGTGAACGTCCGATGCAGGCATGTGAACCCTCCTATGGTGGAGGAACCTTTTTCCTCCGGCGCCCAGAAACTTACGAATGACCCAGCAACCACCGTCCTCCGACCAAAACAATGAAGAGCAAACCCAACCACCAGCCCGTCGTGGCGGGTTTTTAGGTTGGCTCTTGGCCTTTTCGATCGTGGCCATCATTTTCTCGATCGCCAACCAGCCCAATGGTGGCGTTGAGATCAAAAGCTGGGAAACTTTCCTGGCCTACGTTGATGGCAACAACCAAAAGCTCACGGTGCCGGCGCCTGAATCCGAAGGTGCATTCGTCACCGTCACTGGGGATGTGGCATACCAAGACGATGACGGCTGGCTTCGCGACGACGGAAATGCCATTCTTGGACGCAATGGGAATCCTCTTGAAGGCAAGCCCACCGAAATGACCCCGGCCCTTGCCACCAAGGCTGTCAAAGTCAATGAACTGGGACAAATGCTTGACGACGGCGGGTTGGTCCAACAGAACCAATTGGGACAAGCAGTCATTCCAAGCTTCTTGGCCACTGCTTCAATCCAATCCGGTGGGCTGGAAGGTCCGGTCTTGGTCCAAAACAATCGGCTGGTGGCCAACATCCGGTCCGGAGCTGGCGGCTTGGGTGAAACGCCCAATGGACGACCCAACCGCATCTTCTTTGAAATCAGCCAACCTGCGATTTATGTCGATCAGCTGAACACCAGGAATATTGACTACACCGACGAGGCGGGCACCAGCGTCTGGATGAGCCTGCTCGCAGGCGTGCTTCCACTGGTCATCTTGATTGCAGCCATTTGGTTCCTCTTCATCCGTGGCATGCGTGGGGCCGGTGGCGGACCCGGTGGGATGCTGGGCAGCTTTGGCAAATCCAAACACCGTTTGTCCTCGAAAGAATCCACCAACGTGACCTTTTCAGATGTCGCTGGAATTGACGAGGCCAAAGACGAAGTTCATGAAATCGTGGAGTTCCTGAAGAGCCCGGAAAAGTTTGCTCGCCTCGGCGGACGCATTCCACGCGGCGTCTTGCTTGCGGGGCCTCCCGGCTGCGGCAAAACACTTTTGGCAAAGGCCATCGCGGGCGAAGCCGACGTGCCGTTCTTCTCGATCAGCGGCTCTGATTTTGTTGAGATGTTTGTGGGCGTCGGCGCAAGCCGGGTGCGTGACCTCTTCAAGCAAGCCAAAGAAACCAGCCCCTGCATCATCTTCCTCGATGAGATCGATGCCGTGGGACGCAAGCGTGGCAGTGGCTTCTCAAGCGGCGGGCACGACGAGCGTGAACAAACATTGAACGCCATCTTGGTTGAGATGGACGGATTCGAAATGCAAGATCAAGTGATTGTGATCGCGGCCACCAACCGCTCCGATGTCCTTGATCCGGCCCTCACCCGACCCGGTCGCTTTGACCGCACCGTCCAAGTGATGCTTCCTGACGTCGAAGGTCGCCGGCAAATTCTGGGCGTGCACTCGGGCAAGGTGCGCATGTCTCCCGACGTCGACATGGAACGCGTCGCCCGTGGCACCCCCATGTTCTCTGGCGCGGAACTCGCAGCCCTGATCAACGAAGCCGCCATCATTGCAACCCTGGCTGGAAAAGAATTCGTCGAGCTCCCGGACCTCGAAGAAGCTCGTGACAAAATTCGCTACGGAAGGGCCCGTCGCAGCCGCCGCATCGAAGAACAAGAACGTGAAGCGACCGCGTACCACGAAGCTGGACACACAGTGATCCAGTGGCTTCTGGAAGATGCCGACCCCGTCCATAAGGTCACCATCATTCCCCGAGGGCAAGCGATGGGCGCCACTTTCTCGCTCCCGGAGAAGGATCGTTACGGCTATGGCCGGAAGTACATTGAAGCGACCCTTCGGGTGCTTTGCGGTGGTCGAATCGCCGAACAACGCCACACCAGCGATATTTCCAGTGGCGCCTCGATGGACATTCGCATGGCCACCGATTTCTCTCGGGCCATGGTCCTCGAGTGGGGCATGTCGGATCGACTGGGCTTTGTGAAGTACTCCCCCGACGAACAGCGGGAAACAATGCTCACCAGCCAGGAATACTCCGACGACACCGCTCGGATCATCGACGAAGAGATCAAACGTTTGGTTGATCACGCCTATGCCGAAGCCCAACGCATCTTGGAAGAAAATTGGGACAAGGTTGAAGCCGTTGCTCAGTCGCTGCTGCGGCACGAAACCTTGAACTCTGACGACATCGACACGCTCATGAAGGGCGGACAAATCGATCGCCCCACCGTGGCGGACATGCTGCGGGCCGAGATGGAAGCGCCGAAAGCTTCGGAGAGCCCGAACACATCTTCTTCAGAAGACGAAGAGGATCTTTCCGGTGACGGCGTGGTGCCCAGTCCGGCATAAAAGGTCACTCACCAGTGATCTTCTTTCGACGCAAGATGTGGTGGTAATGCTGCGCAAATCGGTGGGCTTCATCACGAATTGCCTGACACAATTTCAAGCCGACATTCTCACGACCCAACCGAATCGGTTCAGCTTTCTCTTGGACATAGATCCGTTCATCTTTTTTTGCCAAGCTGATCACCATGGGCGGCTTGACCGACAGATCCTCAAAGGCCTGCATGGCCGCATGCAATTGCCCTAGACCGCCGTCAATCAAAATGACATCTGGGTAAAGCTCCTCGCCGACACCTGCCTCCCGGTAGCGGCGTGAAACCACTTCTCGAATCGCGGCATAGTCGTCGTTGTCTACCGTGCGAATTTTGAACCGTCGGTACAAGTCTTTAAAAGGACGTCCGTCCACAAAGCACACCTTGGATCCGACGGTTTCGTTGCCTTGCAGGTGGGCAATATCAATCGCCTCCATGGATCGAATTGGCAAGGTCAATCCAAGGGTCCTTTGCAGAGACTTCAAGGCTGGCGCTGGGTCTCCACTAAAGACCGTGACTTCAGGCTGCCACTGCACACCTTCTTTTGACCGCTTTTCTCGATCATCCAACTTCTCGATGGCACTGATTCGATCCCGAAGTTTGGCTGCTTCTTCAAATCGAAGGTCGGCGGACGCTTCGGCCATCTCACCCCGAAGTTCACGCAGCATTGTTGATCGCTTGGAGCCCAAGAATCTGACGAAAGCGTCAGTATCACGCCGGTACGACGCCTTAGAAATCCGGTCGGCACAAGGTGCGGTGCATTGCCCAATCGAATGCAGCAGGCAGGGACGAAAACGTCGATTTTTGGGGTCACCATCCACAATGTCCAAACTGCAGGTGCGGTACCGGAACACACGCTGGAGCAGCTGCACCGCTTCGCGAAGCGCACCGGCCGAAGCGAAGGGGCCAAATACTTTGGCGCCGCGGTAATTCTCGTGGGTTGGTTCGCGGGTGATGAAGACTCCGGGGAAGTCGTCCCGCATGGTGACCACCAAGTATGGAAAAGTCTTGTCGTCCACCAACCGGGTGTTGAAAGGCGGACGCGTGTCCTTGATCAGACGCGACTCCATCAACAAAGCTTCCCACTCGCCATCGCACTCAATGGTGTCGATGGCGTCAATCTTGGCCAGCATGGGCTGCTTTTTGGGGCCCAAATCGACCGAAGGCACGAAGTACGACGAAACCCTGTTTTTGAGACTGGCAGCCTTCCCCACATAAAGCACCCGGCCTTCGGACAGCCCTTTGGCGCGGGCAGTCATGACATATTGCTTTTTGATCTCGTCGAGAAAGCTGTTCTTCGTCAACA
>PAFA01000049.1 GCA_002700845.1 Phycisphaerae bacterium
CCAGGGGGGGCAAGTTGGTGAAGCCTCGGTACAGGGCTTCAGTTGAGATGAACCGGAAGCATCTCAGACTTCCGAGAACGCCTCTAACATGTCTCTGAAATAAGGTTCGACAAGTAGATCTTGCCGGTTTCAAGTATTTTTCTCCAACTTTCCACTTGAGGAATGAAACTAAAAATGGACAACTTTCCCCGAACAGCGGTCTATCCGGGATCATTTGACCCGCCGACCAAAGGACACCTTGATGTCCTCAAAAGAGCGGCCGGGCTGTTTGATCGGGTGGTGGTTGGCATTGGACGCAACCCCGAGAAAGATTCCTTGTTCACGGCCGAGGAACGCATCGGTTTGATGAAAACAGTCCGACCAGAAGGTTCGGACATCGTGGTCGAGTCTTACGAAGGACTGACCGTTGATTTCGCCAAGAAGCACCAAGCAGTTGCGCTCATCCGAGGTTTTCGGACCATGTCGGATGTCGAAAGCGAATGCCGGCTGGCCATCGCCAACCGAACCGTCGCCGATTTGGAAACAGTTCTGATGGTGGCCGCCCCTGAGCATGCCTTCACCAGCAGCCGATTGATCCGTGAAGTCGTTGGGCTTGGCGGAGAGCTGGAACGTCTGCGTGCATTTGTTCCCGATGTCGTTCTCGAGTCTCTCTCAGAGAAGCAAAGGGAATTGCAGCAGAGGATGCACGGTTCATGACCACCCCACCCATTCAACTCGTCTCGCTGGGGTCACTTTCGGCCAATCTGCTGTGGAACGAACAACACGCCGTACGGACAGGTCATGCCACCAGCAGCCTCATCATCAACGAAAGCCATCAGGTTCTGGTGAATCCCGGTCTGCCGCCCGCCGCGATGGCCTCCCGACTCCACGAACGAACAGGGGTGACCGTTGATTCAATCACCAGCGTGTTCTTAACTTCCGTCAATGCCGACCACGCTCGCGGCTTGGATGCCTTTCCTTCGGCAACATGGCAGGCCTTCCCCCCGGAATTGGAAGCCGCTCGCGAGCGGGCGGAGTCGGAACATGATGCCGCCCTTGAACACGGCGATCAACAACATGCAGAAACGCTCGCGCGGCATCTCAATGCATTGGAACGCATCGTTCCCACAGAAGAAAGCCCGGCTCCAGGCATTGATCTCTTCCCATCTTTGGGTGTTACTCCCGGGTGCTGCGGCTTGCTTCTGCCCCACGAAGGCAAAACGGTTCTGGTGGCCGGCGATGCCGTCGCCAGCGAAGCCCATCTTTTGGCGGGACAAATCCTCCCCTGCTCGGATCGTGAGACCGCTCAAGCCTCTTTTTTGGAGGCTGTTGAAATCGCTGATCTCATTGTCTGTGGTCGGGATGGCATGATCCCTTCCCCGGGTCGCGTCCCGGAATCGAGTGGTCCTGGTCATACTGTGCCACTGACATAACTTTCTGAGGGCTGGTAGCTCAGCGGCCTAGAGCAGCCGACTCATAATCGGTTAGACGTGGGTTCGAATCCCACCCGGCCCATTCCCTCATCTCACCCGAGACATCCACCGGACTGAAACTTTGCAGGACAAGCCGCAAAGCGTCGATGGTTCATGTACAAACTGACTCGGATGCGGAGCATCCGAATTCGTCCAAGGAGGGACGCATGGAACGACGCCAAACCCGGGGTTTGATCGCTTTATTTGCGGTCTTAAACATTTTCTGCTGGTATGTCTTCACGAGACCATCCAGCTTGTGGCTCGCAGACCAAGGCCCGCACGCCCCTGCCCCTTCAGACATCATGGTCACACCAGCATTTTTCCAGTCGATCTCCAGCGGACGTGATGTTCTGGATTTTAAACTTTCCCAAGCGCTGTACCCCAACGCGACCTTAGAGGGACTCGCAATTGACCCCTTGTTCGAGTTCGCGCCTCCACTAGAAGGGGCTTGGATTGCCACCGGACCGGACCAGGTTCGTTTTGATCTGTCCGCACCCCTGCCACCTGCACACCGTTGGACCGCCAAGCTCATCAAGGATATGAGTGATGATGGAAGACCCATCAAACTTACCCAGGACGTTGCATTCCAATCGACCACACCCAATGTGTGGGGAATCAGTTTGGATGAGATGACCAAGGATGCTGTTGTCCTTGAACTCCAATTCAATCAGCCCATCCCCCCAGCAGAACTAAGTGAACGCATCAAAGTCACTGCCCTTGGTGATAACTCATTGTTGCCCGTGAAGTTCAACGAGACCAAACCAAACCCAATCCATCTTGTCACCGTCCCCCTCCCCGAATCAGGGGACCTCAGAGTGAACATCGATCAGGGGTATCTGGGCACTTTGGGACCGGCATCAGCTGAGCAGAGCCACGTTTCAACTGTCAAGCTCCCTGCCGGCCTGCAATGCTTGGATGCTTCATTCCGGGGGAAGATCACCGAGGGAATAAGAATGGTGGTGCGATTCAGTGGGTCACTCAAACCTGAACAGCCACTTGACCTCCTCACCATCACACCGGCGGTGTCGTTGACCAGCAAACGAATTGAAGATGGTCGAATCGTGCTGCGTGGAGACTTTGAAGTTGGTCGAGAATACGAAGTCACGCTCCCCGACACACTGGTAGATCAATGGGATCGGGTCCATGGACAATCAGCAACACGCTTGGCGAAAATGCCTGAATGGTCGCCGGATCTGTCCTTTGTGCATGGCGGCGGCATTCTTTCCCCGAATGGCCGATTGGAAGTTGATATCCGCACCGTAAATGTGCCGCAACTTCGATGGAACGTGCAAAAGCTTTACGCGAACAACGTGGTCCCTTTTTTAAATGGCTCTTGGTATCGGCAATGGAGAAACACCAGCCGGAACATCAAAAAAGGCTTGCTGCAATGTGATGGACCCCGAAACCAGATATTGAATCATGTGCTCCCTTTGCGTGAACATCTTCAGGATCCAATTGGGATCCACCGCATTGAACTGGCCGACAATGCACGGCGTTCTTGGCAACGAGAATCGGCCGTGGTCAGCATCACCGATCTCGGACTGCTCTACAAAGCCGAACGGAATCATCACAGTGTTCTTGTTCACTCCATCTCCAGTACCAATCCCCTTACCGATGTTCAGGTTGAGTTGCGTTCCGCCACCAACCAAGTACTTGCAGAGGGGATCACCGACAAGCAAGGGCGGGTCCGACTTCCAAGAATGAAGGATCACCCTGATGGTCCGGGTTTTGTCCTGATTGCTCAAACAGAGAAAGATCTTCAGTTCATGCGCCTGAGCTCCACTGCATGGGCTGCGCCCGACCCTGTAAGTGGAGAACGCCCTTTCCCCGAGCAGTATGAATGCTTCTTGTATCCCGAACGAACGATGTACCGGCCAGGTGAGCCCATGCACTACACCGGGGTCATCCGGGACCGCATTGGGGGCATCCCCATGAAAATGCCTTTGGAATTCATTCGGTATGGCGCTGATGGACGTCTGATCTCCACCACCCCTGTTCCGACTTTCAACGACCAGGGCATTTTTCAAATCAAGATTTCAACTGACCGCTTGGATCCAACCGGACAAGAACGCCACGAACTTCGAATCCCTGGTTTCACCACCCCGATCGGCACATCATTTCCCTTCGTCGAGGCCTTCGAACCGGTTCGACTCAAACTGGAAACCACTGTCCCTCCCTTGGTTCAAAAAGAAAGCCTAGAGATCGAAGCAAAAGTGTCCACGCTCTTTGGTGGCGCGGCAACAGATCTCCCGGTTAGGGTCCAGGGACGATTCCGGCCAAAAAATTACAGTTCCACTCGATTCCCCACTCACAATTTCAATTTGATTGATGTGGAGCGAGAAGGCAAAAAACTTCAATCCAAACCAACAGTCTCTGATGCCAGCGGACTTGCAATTCCACATCTGAGTCTGGATGAAGCAATGGGGTACGGCGAAATCCTGTTGTCCGTCAGCGCGACCCAGATTGGCGGACGAACGGTCAGCGACAACATCAACACCATCTTTGACCCCATTGGCCATCATCTTGGTCTTGAAAGCAAACATTCGAACGGAACGCTTGATTCACCAATGGAATTCAATTGGGTTGCATTGGACGCTTTGGACCAAGACCGGATCACCACGGATCCAGAAATCACCATTCAACGGGTCCAACGCGATTGGGTTCGAAGATTGGTTCGAAACAACTGGAGGTGGGTCCAAAGCACCCGGTACGAAGATGCTCAACTTGCTGCAACCATTAATAATGATGGTGCCACCGAAGAAAAAACAACTCGCAACACCGGCACGTTCATGGCTTCATTTCATGAATCCGGCGAATGGCGGGTCCTCATCGAGAGTGAGGGAATCAAGGTTGCCCGCAACGTCTACATCACCGGATTAGAGGGACAGGCACGAGATCCAAACCCACTTCTGGTCGAAATGCAATCGACAGTGGAAGAGCCCGAAGCCGGAGAGATTGTCCCGGTCATCATCCGAACGCCCGCACCGGGTCGATTGCTGCTCACCATCGAATCGGATGAAGTGGACTGGTGGCACACCGAACTCATGACCGGGACCGAGATGACCGTAAATATTCCAGTACCAAACGAGGCCCGAGGAAGCGTGCACCTGTTGGCGGCACTCATTCGACCACTTGATCAGACGGCCGACAACTGGACACCGCGCCGAGCCAAAGGTCATCTTCGTCTTCCGATTCGCCCTAGTGCTCCAATCCAACCTGTGTTCACTGTGCCAAATGACATTGAGCCCGAACAACAAATTGTGGTCGAAATTCATTGTCCTGAAGCCCCGATCGGAACAAAATTACACGTATGGGCCATTGACGAAGGCATTGCACGAATCTCTGGAAGTGCGGTTCCAAACCCATCGAACTTCTTTCATGCCCCCCGTCGTTTGAGTGTGCGCACGGCCGATCGATACGACGAGTTGCTTCCGGATTATGACCGGGGAGAAGAAACACTTCGTATCGGATCGGATTTGCAAGGAGGCTCTGGACGAAGAAGAAGTCCCTTGCCTTTCGACCGAAAATCAATCGTGCTTTGGCGGGAAGCGGTCACTCTTGGTGAAGATGGCCGCGCGGCTTTGCCTTTCACCATGCCACGTCTCAACGGCGCGTTGCGCTTCCGAGCAGTTGCCGTCCACAATGACCAATACGGTGCCGAAGAGGAGGTTGTTCCTGTAGTTGCACCAGTAGGCATTGATACGACTTGGCCAAGGGCCGTCGCGCCGGGTGATGAATTTCGAATACCCCTACGCATCCACAACCGTACGAACGTTCGGCATCAAATCACTTGGTCGCTCGCAGGTGGAGCTGGGTTAAAACCAGCGGTTCGCAGTGGTGTTGTAACCGCTCAGCCTGGTGAAACAATTCGACGATCCGTTCCTGTGGTCGCAATGGCCACAGGGGTCCAGCGTGGCACACTTGTGGCCGAAAGTGGAACACTGCGATCCACAACCGACTGGACCACCACCGTCCGTCCCGCAACTGGGCTTCATGTCGTTGACCGCTCCATTCGGGTGTCCTCTGATGCACCAGCAACCATTAGCCTCGTAGATACGTTCTACCCCGAGGATTTGATCGTCAACATTGAAGCCGGAGGTCCTCCAGAAATATCACTCCGATCTTCTCTTGAGCGGATGTTGAATTACCCCTACGGCTGCATTGAACAGACCTCTTCCACCTTGGGCACAACACTGTTGCTTCCAGAGTTGGCGCGGGCCGAAGGACGGGACAAAGAGGTCGGCGTAGACCGATTGGTACAAGCTGGCATCAGTCGAATCCATCGCATGCAGACATCAACCGGGGCGTTTTCATATTGGCCCGGCTCCATGACTGAACATATCTACGGCACCGGTCGGGCAGCATTGATTTTGGCCAAGGCTGAAGGCCTGGGCTACCACGTGCCGGTGTCCATGAAAGATGGACTAACCACGTGGCTCCGGACCGAAGTCCTTGGCCGACGTCAGCCAGATGCCAATATTCGAGCGTTGCTGGCCCATGCGGCTTCAGAGTGGGGAATCTCCACCGAAGGCGCAAACATGCTTCTTTTTGAACGGAAAGAAAAGTTATCAACCACGGGAAAAATGCATTTGATCGCGGCCCTTAACAATCTGGGTCAAATGGATCTGGCGAACCAAGTCCTAGACGGCATTGATATTGAATCCTTAATCGCCAAAAGCGATTCTGCACGTGTTGGGACTTGGATTGAAACCCAAACCCTTGCGCGGTCAATGCTTCTTGAGCACCTCATCACCATGCGTCCTGCGGATACCCGAATCCTCCTAGTGTTACAGGCAGTGCGATCCGCACGGACCAGAGGGTGGTGGGGGTCCACGCTTGATACGGTTGCGGCCACTAGCGCGCTTGTGAAGTGGATTTCCACACAGCCCAAGGTTGATTTCACCGGAGTGGTGACCGTTGGGGACGAACAAATCACCTTCACCAACAACACCCCGTGCACATTCAAATTAAAAGACCGCAACATTCCCATCGGCGTCGGTATGCAAGGGCAAGGATTTGCCAACGTTCGTGTTCGAGCTGAGGGAAGGCCCAAGCCAGGAGTTGGCATGGTTGAGGACCGCGGACTTCGCGTCACCCGGAGATGGACAAACCCAGATGGCGAATTGCTTCCGAGTGGACCCATCCGTGTTGGTGATTTGATCTACGTCGAAGTCACTTTGGAAGCCACAAACGGATCATCACGAATTCCCTATGTGGCCATCACGGACATCCTTCCGGGTGGTCTGGAGGTGGAACATCCAAGACTCGCCAGCAGTTCTCAATTTTCAAAGCCATCTACCGCTCAATCCGAACGGGTGGAATTCTTGGACGATCGCGTACTGATTTTTGCGACCGCCAAAAGCTCAAGCAGAACGTTCCGTTATGCATTGCGAGCCACGATGGCGGGTGAGTTCATACATCCTGGTATCGAAGCTTCAAGCATGTATGCCCCAGAACTACGCAGCCACGGCGAGGAGGATCGGTGCCTCATCCTCGAGTGAACAAATGGTCTCGACGTATCGCTCTTCTGTTTGGAAGTGCCATGATGCTCGCCATCACCGCTTTCACCTTGGGCTGGTGCATGGTCACTCCGGTCGTAGACGATGGTTCGCAAACCGCCGAAAGCTTGCGGATCAACGATCGCAATGGTCGGCCTTTGCTGCGTCAAGTAGCAATAGATGACCAATGGAGAGAACCGATCTGCTTGGAATCCATGGGGCCACATCTCCCGTTGGCCGTCATTGCGGTCGAAGACGAAAGGTTTCTTTCCCATCTTGGCGTTGACCCCTTTGCCACCACACGTGCGGTCTTCCAAAACATCAGACATGCCGAAGTGGTATCTGGGGCAAGCACCCTCACCATGCAAGTCTGCAAGATGCTCGATCCTGCACCTCGAACATTCCGGACAAAATGGGTTGAGGCTTTTCGTGCTCTGAAATACCAACGCAAGCATCACAAAGATGAAGTACTAGAGCTCTGGCTCAATATCGCCCCATTCGGTGGCAACCTTCGTGGAGCTCGCGCAGCGAGTTTGCACTGGTTTGGAGTTGAGCCCAAAGATCTTCATTTGGCCGAAGCAGCCCTGTTGGCTGGACTGCCACAGTCACCCGAACGCCTTCGACCTGACCGATATCCCGAGGCCGCACGAAAACGAAGGAACCACGTCTTGGACCGGATGCTGATCGAAAAGTGCATCGATGATCAAACCCATGCCGAAGCCCTTAGGCGACCAATTCGAATTTTTCGCCATCAAGCCGCGACCTCGGTACCCGATGCGGTGGGATTTTTGGCCGCCCATCGGCGGCCACGCGGCGGCACCACAACCATTGACTCACAACTTCAACACACGCTGACCAGTCTGATCCAAGAGCATCACCACCGGCTCCCCGAAGGTGCAGATGTCGCTGCCGTGATCATCGAAACCTCTACGGGCAGTCTTCGAGCGTTGGTGGGCTCATCCGACCGAAACGACCCTATTGATGGCTGGGTTAACGGTGCTATCGCACAGCGCTCCCCAGGATCCACCCTCAAACCATTCTTGTACGGAATCGCCTACGACAGTGAGCGGCTTGGTCCAGAAAGCGAACTCCCTGACCGACGTATCAGCCGCGAAGGATGGTCCCCCAACAACTACAACCAGAAGTTCGATGGCCTGGTTGCCGCGAACGATGCATTACGTCGTTCATTGAATATTCCGGCGATTCTGCTCACGGAAGCCATCGGCGTTACAAAAAGTGTCGCGACGTTGAGAAAACTTGGCTTAACCCTTCCGCCGGATGCTTCCGCCCGAGGAGGCCTAGCTTTGGCGGTTGGTGGACTCGAAGTTTCTCTGCTGGAACTCACCAATGCGTATGCCACATTGGCTCGGTCGGGAGAATATTTCCCCGTACGAATGTTTAAGGACGAATCAAACACCAACCCAACCAAAGTGTTTTGCGAACGAACATGTGGCCATCTCAACCACTGTCTTGCTTCTTGGGAACACGCGCCGGCAGGCATGGATGAGCTCCCCCCCCGAGATCGACCGTGGTTTATGTGGAAGTCGGGAACGAGTTCCGGACACCGTGATGCATGGGCTCTCGGACACAACGGCAACTATGCCATCGGGATTTGGGTCGGGCGGTTTGATGGACAAGGGGACCCTGCATTTGTCGGACGCGAGGCCGCTGGACCTATTTTGGGTGAAGCGTTCACTCGGCTGGTGGCCCCAAGTTCTCCACCACCTACGCCGACCCCCATCCAAGTCAATCGGCCGTATCACTTTGATCGAATGACCCTCAGTGACACAGGACCTCGGATCATTGAACCCGCTCAAAACTTGGTGATCGAATGTCAAGAGACGTATTACCAGCGAATCCGTGGGGTAGGAGATCACATGCACTGGTTCCTGAACGGAGAACGCATTGAATTGGTAACTGACCATCTTCGGCTTCATCCGGGAACGCACCGATTGGTTTTGATTGATCAATCTGGTCAGCGTGATACTCGACAGATTGTGGTGCAGCGTGCACGAAATTCAGCCATCCGCTGATTCTTCACGCAAACTGGCGGTGATCGCCAATTCGTGCAACCGCATCGCGGCCTGATCCAAATCTTCTCGAGCTTTGGCAAAGGCGTTGCCATCAGTATTCTCGGGATCGGCTTTTCCTAAGTCCACAAACTCTGCGACCGCCGACAAATGCTTTTCAAGTTCTTGCTGGTACTTTGGATTCAGATTGCGAACACGACCCATGGCCTCACGGGTCCACTTTGCATCCAACCCGGCTTGCACCACCAAGTCGGCGATACGGTGACGATGCATATCGGATTTTGCAAAAGTGAGGCCTTCCTGTTCAATCCGATCGACTTCAGCCCGAGACAAACCATGACGTGCCGCAACTTGGACGCTGGCACGCTTGCCACTTCGACGCTCCACCGCTCGGACCGTCAAAATACCATCGGCGTCTACCAAGAATTCAACTTCAACCTGCGGAATACCCGCCGGCATCGGAGGCAAGCCCGTGAGCTCAAAATCGGCCAGCAAGCGGCAGTCATCAGCCATCTCACGCTCGCCTTGCAACACCCGCAAGGCAATATTGACCTGACCATCTTCGCTGGTCGAAAACATTTCATTGGCCTGAGCGGGAACTGAGCTGTTACGCATGATGAGCTTTGCGACTCCCCCGCCTCGGGTCTCAATACCCAGAGAAAGTGGGATGACATCCAGCAACAACATTCCGGGGTTGGTCCCCGCCAGGATGGCGGCCTGTACCGCTGCACCGAGTGCCACGACCCGATCGGGATCGAGTGCGAAGTAAGGCTCGCAGGCGAAGGCTTCCGCGACCGCTTGGCGAACCAGCGGCGTACGCGTGGTTCCGCCAACCATGACCACTCGATCAATCGCGGAAGGTTCCAGGCCGGCATCACGAATCGCCTCCTTGGCACAGTGAACCGCACGCTGAACCACTGGTGCAGCTTGTGCTTCGAACCAAGTCCGAGTCAATGTCTCGCGGAACACCCGACCTTCACCCAAGTCCTCCCGATGGTGCTGGACGCCGATGCCGACGCCGCAGGCGGCGACTTCATCTACGAACCGGATGGAGACGAAATCTTGGGACGCTTGTTGCCCATGG
>PAFA01000050.1 GCA_002700845.1 Phycisphaerae bacterium
CATGACTGACGCCGAATCTGTGTATCTGGATGCCAATGCCACCACCATTGCTCATCCTGAAGTGATCGAGTCCATGGTGTCGTGCATGACCGAACACGGGAACCCCAGCAGTCTGCACCGGGCGGGACAATCGGCACGCCGTCGAGTCGAATTGGCTCGTGGCGAGGTCGCCGCTTTGGTCGGCGTGAGACCCGCGGAAATTGTGTTCACCAGTGGTGGCACCGAGTCAGACAATCTGGCCATTGCGGGCACCCTTGACGCGCTGCCAGATCGGCGTCGGGTTCTTGTTGCTGAAGTTGAACACGCCGCGGTTCGTGAGTGTGTGCAGCGTTTGGCCCGGCTTGGTCGTTGTGAGTTGGTGGATCTCCCCGTCGATGAATGCGGCATTGTTCGACCCCAAGCTGTTGAAGAAGCCATTGCGGCTGATCCTGAAAACACCGCTTTGGTCAGCGTGATGTGGGCGAACAACGAAACTGGAGTGGTTCAACCCATTGCTGAGATCGGTGCAGTTTGCCGCGAACATGGCGTGCGCTTTCATACTGATGCGATTCAAGCCATTGGCCGCGTGCCCGTCGACCTTTCGGTGGTTCCGGTCGATCTTCTCACGTTGAGTGGTCATAAATTCCATGGGCCAAAAGGTATTGGTGCCTTGGTGGTTCGCCCTGGACTTCGTTTGTCACCCCAAAATATTGGTGGGCCCCAAGAACGCGAACGACGTGGTGGTACGGAGAATGTTCCTGGCGTGGTTGGCTTGGGGGTTGCCGCTCGTCTCGCGCAAGCTTGGTTGGCCAGCGATGCCCCGGTTCAGTGTGCCAAGTGGCAACCTGCCTTCGAACGAACCATGCGGGCGGCCATTTCAGATTTGGTGGTGCACAGTGAATGTGCGGATCGCCTGTGGAACACAAGTTGTTTGGGGTTCCCCGGAAGACCTGCCGAAGGACTGTTGTTGCAACTTTCCGAAGCAGGTGTCGCTTGCAGTGCCGGAAGTGCTTGCGCCTCAGGATCAATGGAGCCCATGCACTCCCTCCTCGCCGTGGGTATGGATGAGGAAATGGCCGGATCCAGCTTGCGATTTAGTGTGGGGCGAGACTTCCCCATGGACGGTGAAGCAACCGCTCGCAGGGTGCTTTCTGTACTTGAACCAACGGTAATCTGAAAACGGATTACGGTTCCGACGAGGCCTTGGCCCCAATGTCTGACCGGAAAAAAGCGCCTTCAAATTCAATTGCCGCACACGCTTCATTGGCCAGCATCCGCGCCCGTTCCAGATCGCTTGCCAAAGCGGTGACGCTTAGGACGCGACCACCATTGGTGACAATCTCTCCACCCTCGTGTTTGGTCCCCGCGTGAAACACGATGACTTGCTCCCCTGGACCCCCAAGTCCTTGAGCGGTGTCAATTCCCGCGATTGGCTTCCCTTTTTCGTAAGTACCGGGGTAGCCCGCACTGCACATCACCACGCAGCATGCAGGCCGGTCATCGAACTCAATGGTGGTGTTGGCCAAATTGCCCGCAGCGGTATCCCACAAGATTTGAATGATGTCGCCTTTGAGTCGAGCCAAGAGGGGTTGGCACTCTGGGTCACCAAAGCGGCAATTGAATTCCAAGACTTTGGGCCCGGCCTTTGTCAGCATGAGGCCGGCATAGAGCACACCTCGATAGACGATGCCCTCTCGTTTCAAGGCGTCCAACGTGGGCACGAAAATTTCTCGCTCCACGAAGGCCATTTGGGCTTCATCCAAGACCGGGGCCGGGCAGTAGGCCCCCATGCCGCCGGTATTCGGGCCAGTGTCTGCTTCGCCCACTCGTTTGTGGTCTTTTGCTGGATCAAGAATCCAACACACGTTTCCATCGGTAAGTGCCAGGACTGAGACTTCCGGACCCGTCAACATTTCTTCGACGATGAGGGTGTTGCCCGCGTCACCAAATTCCCGATCGATCAGCACTCTGGTGATCGCTTCCTCGGCTTCTGGAAGTGTGGGGCAAACCATGACGCCCTTGCCAGCGGCCAAACCAGACGCTTTGATGACGCAAGGCTCATCTTTGGCCCGGACGTATTCCAATGCATCTTCAGCCAGAGTAAAGGTCCGCCCATCGGCCGTGGGCACGCTGACGGTCCGCATGAGCTTTTTGGCGAAGACTTTGTCCGCTTCCAAACGAGCGCCGCCTTCGGGGGGGCCAAAGACCAGACACGTCTCGGTTGCGAGTGCGTCATGGATCCCTTGGGCCAGAGGGATCTCGGGACCCACCACAATCAGACCAATGTCTTGCTCCTCGCACCAGTTGCGAAGTTGAAAGAGCGAATTGGACTTTTCGTGGAACGGTCCGGACGTGGGGATTGGGCAGCATTCTCCGAGCGGGGCAAGGCCGCCGTGACCCTTGGCATCAATCCAGAGCTTGCCGAGTCGACCCGATTTCTTGATCTTCCATCCCAAGGCGTGTTCGCGACCACCGCCTCCAATGAGAAGGACGTTGACTTTGTCGGGGCAAGCAGGGGGTTTGGGCACGTTGGATCCTTTTCTCGAGCGGGTGCGAATCGTACCGCCGGAGGATTACCCTCGGGCGCGACGCCGGCCTTTGCCCTTTCGGCTCTTTTGGGGGCCATCATCATCTTCAAAATCGGCCTGCACGATGGTGCCGTCTGCGTCGGGTTCGGCCGCCTCGGCCTTTTGGATGCGATCCCGAAGAATGGCAGCCCGTTCAAATTTCATCTCTGCGGCGGCATCCAGCATGTCCGATCGCAGTGCTTCCAAATAGGTGTCTCGGTCCACTCGTTTGGTGGAGTCGCCTCTGGTGGCCTTTTTGCGTGCTTCTCGGCTTGGGGCCAACTCCTCTTCAATGCCCTTGCGAATCGCTTTTTGAATGGTGGTTGGTGTGATCCCATGAGCTTCGTTGTGAGCCATTTGAATCGAACGGCGTCGTTCGGTCTCATCGATGGCCTTCTGCATCTCGGGTGTCATTTTGTCGGCGTACATGATGCAGTGTCCGCGGTCGTTTCGGGCCGCACGACCAATGGTCTGGATCATGCTTGTTGGTGAACGAAGAAATCCACTCTTGTCAGCATCCATAATGGCCACGAGAACGACTTCCGGAAGATCCAGGCCTTCTCGAAGCAAGTTCACACCGACCAGCACATCAAAGTCACCTTCGCGCAGGGCCCGAAGAATTTCGAGTCTTTCCAAAGTCTCAACTTCAGAGTGCAGCCAACGCACGCGAATATCTCGGCCTTCGAGATATCGACACAGATCTTCGGCCAAACGTTTTGTTAAGACGGTGACAATAGCGCGGTCGCCATTTGTCGCAATGCGGGCACACTCTTCAACCAGATCTTCAACTTGCCCCCGAGCGGGTCGAACTTCGATCGTTGGATCAAGAAGACCCGTGGGCCGAATAATCTGCTCCACCACAACACCATCAACGCGTTCAAGTTCCCAGGGCCCTGGTGTGGCTGAAACATGCACCACCTGAGGAACCAGCTCTTCAAATTCTTCAAACTTCAGCGGCCGATTGTCCATCGCCGATGGAAGCCGGAACCCGTGGTCCACCAAGACTTGTTTGCGGGCTCGATCGCCGTTGTACATCGCGCGAACTTGCGGAAGGGTGACGTGTGATTCGTCGATCATCAGCAGCCAATCGTTGGCGCCGCCGTCGGGGGCAAAGCGGAAATAATCCAGCATGGCGTGAGGTCGGGATCCCTTTGGACGGCCCTCCAACTGAGCGGAGTAATTTTCCACGCCCTGGCAGAAGCCGACTTCTTCGAGCATTTCGAGATCGTATTTGGTTCGAGAAAGCAGCCTCTGGGCCTCGAGGAGCTTTCCCTCGCTTCGGAGCGTTAAGACACGAGCATCCAATTCCGATTTGATCCGATCGAGAGCGTCGCTTAATCGGTCCTTGTCCAACACATAGTGGACGGCCGGAAACAAAAAGACTTGAGACTCCGTGGCCAACACTTCACCAGAGACCGGCTCAACCAACTCAATACGATCAACTTCGTCGCCAAAGAGCTCGATGCGTACGGCGTACTGCTCGTACGCAGGCCAAACTTCTATGACGTCACCTCGGGCGCGAAATTGGCCCCGTTGGAAATCAAGTTCACTGCGGCCGTATTGCATGTCTACCAGAGACAAGAGCAGATCCCGACGGTCGACCGTGTCACCACGCGTAATGGTCAAAACCCGATTGCGGTAGTTCTCAGGTGAGCCAAGGCCATAGATGCACGAAACCGAGGCCACGACAATTGTGTCCCGTCGCGAAAGCAAACTGCTGGTTGCGGCGAGTCTGAGCCGGTCCAGATCATCGTTGCGCGACGAATCTTTCTCGATGTAGATGTCCCGCTGAGGAATGTACGCTTCGGGCTGAAAATAGTCGTAGTACGAAACAAAGTACGAAACGGCGTTGTCCGGAAACAATGCTCGCATTTCTTCATACAACTGGGCGGCGAGCGTTTTGTTGTGGCAAAGCACCAATGTTGGGCGTTGTACTTTTTCAATGAGGTTGGCCATCGTGAAGGTTTTGCCGGTGCCAGTGGCTCCGAGCAAAACCTGGTGCTTTTGGCCCGACAGAATTCCTTCGGTTAAAGCGTCAATCGCCGCGGGCTGGTCTCCGGTTGGGGCGTATTCGCTCACGATCCGAAATGGTCGATGTTCACTCATTCGTTGCGGCCCGCGGCGACCAATACAGCGGGGGGTTGGTCCAGCAATCTTCGCAGTGGAATGAGAGAGGCCAGCACACACATGCCAAAGGTGGTCGCTGCCCCCAGAACGGTTGGGCCAAGTACTGGTCGGGGATGCAATTCAATACCGACGAGTCCGGCGTAATGCATGCGATCAAAATTGGCGAAGTGCATCCCAAGCGTCACACCCATGACGACCGCCGTTATGGAGAGAATGATGGCTTCCCCAAGGATGATTCGGGCTATCGCGCTTCGAGACGCCCCCATGCTTCGCATGACTCCATATTCAAACGCTCGCCCTCTAAGGTTTGCCGCCACCACACTGCCAGTGGCCAATGTTGCGAGGATTAGGGCGCCAAACGCCACACTGGTCATGATGCCCATAGAAGTTCGACTGATGTCATCAATGGTGTCCAAAATCCATCGGCCGGATCGGAAAACCACTCCCGGGGCTGCTTCTGCAATTAGTTGCTCTGCTTCCACATCGGTCACGTTTTCAGCCAGATTTGCTTGCAGAAGGTGAACCTCTTTGTTGCCAAAAACATCTGCGACGACTTGGCGGTCGATGAACACCGTTGAAACAGCATATTCAGAGTACAAGTCACGTACGCCAAACAGTTGGGTGGCCAAGTCCAAGCCGGCGGATGAAACAATCCCGACAATTGTGAACCCTTGTTCAGCTCGTCCGACCTTGAGCGTGATGCTATCGCCGACGTTGTACCCCTTCGCCGTTTGGAAGCGATCGGCCACCAGAACCCCAGTTCCGTTTTTCAGTGCCGGGAGTGCTTCTTTCAGTGAACCTTCTACCCAGTCAATAGCATTTAAAGCAAAGAAAACCTCTGGGTCAAAGCCAATCCCCATCGCATTCTTTGAATAAATACCTTCAATGCCAAAGACTTGCTGGTCGGTGATTTCGACAGGTAATCGATTCAGTTCACAAGTGTCGGTGATGAACTGTAGATCTCGGACGGCATCCAAATCTTCTTGATTGAACCCGGCGGGATCGATTGCAAAACCATCTGCAAATCGAATGCGATCGATCCAGTCGTGTCGAATAGCGACCCCCACAGCCCATGATGCGGTCAGAATGGCAAGACCAAGCATCAAAGCTCCGGCGGTCATTCCGTGGCGGAAGGGGGTCGTCAGAATCGTGCCTCGGATGACGTCGCTCGGTAGTCCAAGTATGCGAGCCACAGGTCTGCCAAAGAACGCAGCAAAGGCGGTTAACAGTGGAACAGAGAGCGCAAAGGCCGCAAGCAGCAGGCTGGGAAGGCCAACATAAATGTAATACCAATATCTTGTTTCCCCTCGTTCGACAAAAGCAGTTCCCCATGCCACGGCCAGCAGCAAAAAGCCGACGATGGCAACGCCTTTGATGTCTCGTCTGCTGTTGCTTCGGGCGAGATTTGAAATCCCATCCAGGGGAGAGGTTCGACTGGCCAGCCACGCCGGATACACGGCTCCAAAGACACCTGCAGTCATTGCTCCTATTAAGGACCGAACAATCCCAGGCCAATCAATAAGCATGCCGTCGGGTAATTTTTCGGCGTAAATCTCAGCCACCACTCGGGTCAGGGCCAGACCAAGTGGAATACCCCCAAGCCCACCAATAATCCCGAGCCACAATCCAATAAAAATTTGGGAGCGAAAGACCTGGCCACGAGAAGCGCCGACGGATCGCAGCACCGCCAATTCTCGTTGGCGTTCGGAGACCCCGGTGGTCAGTCCCGTCACGATGATAAATCCCGCACCTAAGAACGTCATGACACTGACAATCAACGTGGCCAAATCACCACCGCGAACCCGGCGGTCAAATCCGCTTTTCACCAGATCTGCAGCTTCCAAGGAAAGGAATTCTGGAACTTCTGAACTGCGAGCCTCCACAAATGCAGCAACATCGACACCTTCATCGTGCACGATGGCAATGGTGCCCAGGCCATCTCGTCGATTGATGGCTTCGCCGAGGACTCCAATTTCGACAAAAGCCGTTGGGTTTTGCAAAGGCCCAACGATCGGGCGGTCCCAGATACCAGTCACCGTCAATGGGATTGGTTTGCCAAATCGCCGAACCATCAATTCGGTGCCTACCGACGCGTCTAGTTTTTGCGCGGCCAACTTGTCCAGCAAAACTTCACTTGGTCCGCTTGGAAGAGTGCCTTCAGACACCCGAAGGGTTCGGACGTCATATTCATTGGGGATTTCGATGCCTTCGGCCGTCACCACAACCCGTCGTTTGGATTTGGTTTCCGGATCCTTCGCCCCATCGGCACGTTCAAGGGTGAGCGATCCATCCATTCGTCCCACGGCAATGCCCACTCCGGGCCAGCTTCGGACGGTGTTTAACACACTGCGTTCAATGCGACCGCCGCCAGGATGAATCACCCGTGCGGTGGCTTTGCCAATGGAATCGGAGAGTCGAGAGGAGACCGCACCTTGAGCGCTTTTGGCTCCAGAGGCCACCATGACAGAAAGCGTCGTGGCAATCACGACGGTTCCGAGCAGCAGCGCCGTGCGCCACGGCCTACCCGAGCGCGAGCTGGACGCGAGTCGCCACTCCGGCCGCATCGATACCCTCCACAGGGAAGTCTTCAGAGAACTGGCCATCGCGGAGCACAAAAATGTGATCGCAGTGCACGGCGGCTTCGGGTTCGTGGGTCACCATGACCACGCTGGTTTGTCCTTCATCCACGAGGCCGCGGAGTTGTTGCAGCAGCCGGGCTCCAGAAATGGAATCCAAATTGCCGGTTGGTTCATCAGCGAACAAGACCGGTGGGTCAAAAATGCGGCTGCGGGCGATTGCGACCCGTTGCCTTTCTCCTCCCGAGAGCGCGTCGGGTCGGTGGGTTGCTCGGTCCTCCAGCCCCATTTCGATCAAGAGGTTCATCGCGCGTTCGTTCCGAGACGCTTCGGATTCCCCGTCCAGCAGAGCGGGAAGGGCAACGTTGTCCAAAGCTGTGAGTGTGGGCACCAGATTGAATTGCTGGAAAACAATGCCCATTCCGCGTCGCCGGAAGTTGGTTCGTCCCGCTTCATCCAAACTGGACAATTCTGTACCGGCCACCCGAATCGATCCGGTGTCTGGTGCGTCCATGGCTGCACAAAGGTGCATCAAAGTGCTTTTACCACTGCCTGATGGTCCCATGATGGCGTAAAAACCCGGTGACTCAATGCAAAGGTCAACCCCTCGCAAGGCCGGGACATCTTGTCCGGGGAGGTGATAGGTCTTCGTGACCTGCTCAACCTCAAGCAGTGGTGATTCATTCATTCGGAAGGGAATTTCGCTTCATAGTCGGCCCGCGCCGTCAGGCCCTCAAGGCCAGAGAGGTCCGAAGATCTCATTCTGACAAGCCACGCCTCGCCCCACGGGTCCTCGTTGAGGAGGGCTGGGTTGGCGACAACGGCTTCATTGACTTCAATGATTTCTCCAGGGACTGGTGCGTAGATGTCACTGGTGGTTTTGACCGACTCCACTTCACCAAGTGAGTCGCCCGCGCCGAGCGTGGTGCCAGCGGGTTGAATCTCTACAAAAGTGACGTCTGTCAGTTCTTGAACAGCGTGTGCGGTCAATCCAAGTTCGATGGTGTCTCCATCAACTCGAATCCATTCGTGGGAATCGGTGCAGTGGGTGTTGTCCATGAGTATCTCCAAAGGGCAGAACGTTGGGACATCCTAGGTAGCGAAAGTCATCAAAGTGTGATCAGGGTCGTTTGAAGGGCCCATGGGATTGGTTTGGGAGAGTATTGCGGAATTCAAGCCGCGGCGTCTCCATTCGCGTTTGACAGGACACCATCCAGAATTGATGCTTGGGTGAAGCATGGTTTGGGCACCGCTGGTGCCTGAGAAGTGGGCGGCCAACATGGGAGAATTGGCCGCCCTCTTTCTTTTTGCACAACACCGCAGGCCAGAGCCACCCGCGTACACTCCCCTCCACATGATTCCTACGATTTCTGCCGCTGCGTTTGGGCTGGAACCTGGTGCAGAGACCCCATTTGGGCCCTTGCACGAATTGCCATCTTGGGCCTCTCGTGAACTTGAAGTCCGTGGCATGAACGTGCCGGCGACGATGTTGGGGGGAGCTACAGGTCGAGATTTTGAACATCTTCGCGATCAAGCCGATCGGTTTGGTTGTCCAGTGCTGGTTCTTGAGCAGCGTTTGGCCTTGGATTTGTCCTCGTCTGATTCGAGTGCTGGGAGTGCGGAACGCATGCACGCTCTGGCGGCAGCTGCGGTCCGGCTTGGCGCGAGCCATGTCTCGGTCGCCCTGAAAGCCAACGACGATGAGCAAAGCTTAGAACGTGTGGGGTCGATCTTGCGTGAAGTGATGGCCGAAGTGGAGCAGCATGAATTGACTTTGATGCTTCTGCCTCACGAAGGGCTGACCAATGATCCGGATCGACTGATGGCCCTGGTCAAATTGGTGGGAGGATTCCGCATCGGAATTCAGCCATCGATCAAGCATGCGATTGCCCACGGTGGCTTGGAAGCCACGATGCGGCGGCTCGCCCCATATGCCGCAAGTGTCATTGCGGATGATGTGAAGTTGATTCCGGAACTGGTCGAGCTGTTGCGTGGTGTTGGCTACGAAAACACGATCGCCTTGCATCCGATTCGAGCCCACCAGCTGGGATCTTGGAAGACCATGCGTGAGACCTTCCAGATAGCGCTCCACGGCGAGTCTGACACATGAACCAGGGATTGGTCGTCACCATTGATGGTGCGGCCGGCACCGGGAAATCGACCGCCGCCCGCCGGCTGGCCGAGGTCCTGGGATGGCAGTTTTTGGACACCGGTGCGATGTACCGAGCGGCAGCATTGGCCATGCTTGAGGCTGGAGAAGATCCAGCGAACGCCCAAGAGGCTGCAGACCGAGTCGAGCGCCTTCACATCGATTTTGACTGGTCAACATCTCCGCCAGAGGTTCTTTTGGATGGGCGTGGGGTCGGTGATCGAATTCGGGACCTCGATGTCTCTGCCGCCGCATCTGCCATTGCCGTGCACCCTCCAGTGCGGAACCGGCTGAAGCAATTGCAACGAGAAGTGGCCGCCTCATGCCATGGCCTGGTCAGTGAGGGACGTGATCAAGGGTCAGTTGTTTTTCCTGATGCGTTGGTTCGCTTCTTTTTGTCAGCACCAGTGGAGGTTCGAGCCGAACGACGGATCCGACAGTTGGAAGCCCAAGGGAAATTTGCCGACGCTCAAGCGGTTCGGCAGGATCTTGAAGAACGTGACGAGCGTGATCAGACCCGAGACGAGGCCCCTTTGGTACGAGTCAAAGGTGCGGTTGATATCGACACTGGACGCAGCAACGAGGATGCGGTTGTAAAGCGGATGAAACAGGCCATACAAGACGCCCGTGAACAGGCTCCGCCAACACGATCCTCCTCCAGAAAGATAAACCCAGCACCAGGGATGCACCCGATCCGCCGTTTCATCGTGTGGAAGTGCCTCCGCGGTGTGGTTGAGTTGTGGTGTCGCTTTTGGCATGGCCTGCGGATGTGGAATCGGGAGAGTTTGCCTCCAGAAGGTCCACTTATTTACATCATGAATCACCAATCGTTGCTTGATCCACCTTTGGTGGGGGTTCTGGTTCGGCGACGTCCCTGCACTTTTTTGGCTCGCAAAGGCTTGTTTGCATTTAAGCCTTTTGGCGCGTTCATTCGGTTCTTGTGCGCGATCCCACTTGATGTTGCTCGCGGTGGTGGTCGGGCTTTGCGATCAGCCATCCGAGAGTTGGATGCCGGACGGTGTGTTCTGATTTTCCCTGAAGGCCGGCGGACCCACGACGGCAGGATGGGGCGTTTCCGAGGTGGCGTGTTGTTGTTGGCCCGAAAGACAGGCGCTCCAGTGGTGCCTCTGGCCATTGATGGTTCATGGGACGCGTGGAGTCGTCATCACAGTTTGCCACGACTTGGTGCAGGCATCGGTATGCGAATCGGTGAGCCGATCTCGGCCGAAGTTTTGGGTGCCATGGAGGAGGCTGAAGCGCTTGAACACCTCAAGCGAGAAGTTGAGAAGTTGAGATTGGAAGTTCGGGGTGATCTCCGCCAGGCGACCAAGGGGGCATGGCCCAAACCTGGAATCGGAGATGTGCCTTACTGGGCAGAAGATGAAGCTGCTTTGGCAGAGAATTCCGCCCCAGAAGATGACAAGGACTAGGCTGCTGACATCATGCTTGCCGTCATCTCTCCCGCCAAACGTCTTGGAAGCTGTCCCTTGCCAGGAAGCATCGAGACCACTCCGCCCCGACTTGCCAACGAGAGTCGAAAGTTGGTCCAAATCATGCGGACGTACGACGCGGCGGGCCTTTCAGAGCTGATGCATATCAGCGAGGCCATTGCTGAAGAAAATGTGCGACGCTTTGCCGCCTGGAAACGGACCTGCACGGGGGACGCGGAACCTGCCGTTTGCTTGTTTCAGGGTGATGTGTATCGAGGGTTAGCCGTTGACGGCTGGAAGCCGGCCGAACATCGACGTGCCGCATCGCATCTCCGGATTCTTTCGGGCTTGTACGGCTTGTTGCGTCCACATGACATGATCTTGCCGCATCGTCTTGAGATGGGGACCAAGCTTCAGCACGAGCGTGGGAATGGTCTTCCTGCTTGGTGGGGCGACCAGATCACCAAGACTCTGGCCAACGACCTTGAGAATGCCAAAGCAAAAGCGATCGTCAATTTGGCCAGTGCAGAGTATGCCAAGGCAGTCCAATGGGATGCTTTGCCCGTCCCTATGGTGACCTGCGCCTTCCAAGAGACCAAAGATCAGAAGCACCGCACATTGGCGGCTTTTGCCAAGCCGGCTCGTGGGATGTTCGCCCGATGGATGCTGCAAAACAAGCCGAAGACTGCAGAAGATCTGAAAGAATTCGATGTTCAGGGATACGCTTTTGTCCCCGATGCTTCGGAGCACGGCACCTTGGTGTTCAGGCGTCCGCAACCCGTCGCCGCCTAAATGACGACGAGCGCGGCACCTGCCACTGATCGAGAATTTTTCGGTTGTTTGTCTAGGGATTGATTGGTGTTGCTGTCGATCTGGAATCGGCGTGCCACGATAGATTCCAAGTTTCAATCCACTTCCGGCACGCTTCGGGAGGGCCCTCGAGCACGGTGTGCACCACGCGTTGACCGTCATCAAGAATCAACTCTTGTCCAGAAGCACACATGCTTTCCGGCGGCCGCATCGCCCACAGTTGATCAATGTGGCCGGGCCAAGGTGCGATGATTTCGCCGCGCATCCATCCTTCAACATCAGAATTCAACGACCACCCAAGTGGGTATTCGTCAGTTGACCGAACGCCCAAGCGGGCCAATCGAGTCGAATTGCTTTCATTCAAATCGAGAGGTCCTGGGCATTGCCAAATGAACTCTTTTGATGGGTGATCGTCTGGGTGTACAGGGTGTTCACGTATGAATCGACGCTCGCCAGTTTCGGGGCAGCGTGCATAGACGGGCGATCCGTCTTCACACCACAGTTCCCAACGGCACCCAAACTTCTTGTGGTGCGTGGGATCACAAGGCTCGACTGTGTTTGGTGGAGGACGTTCGTCGTCCTTGCTAATGATGAGTGGCGGTAGCCCCGGAATGTGCACGGAGCATTCTTGAAGCACCATGGGGGCCGCTACAGCGACCAAAACAGTTGAAGTTACGGGCCAGATCCACATATTGTCAGTTCCCCCTTTTGAATGATCTTTTTTGACATCTTGCACAGAAGTAAGACCACAGCAGTGCGATGGGCACCTGACCGCAGCATGTGCTGCGACAGGAAAGTCCCCGGCAAGTGCCGTGTGCTTTTGCATTGGTTGGAGTGCCGGCTGGTCCCGGTGCCCCCGCATTCGGTGACCAACCGACAGGCTCTCCGCAGAACAGTGTCGTGTGGGTTCGGATTTCAGAACGACTTTGTCGAAAAACTTCTTATGGGATTACTGGCAAGCACCCCAGCCGTTGAGCACACCCAAGACATCCGAGAAGCCAACAATGTCGTCCCCATCAATATCGGCATCGCAGCCATCACAGGGGCCCCAGTTGGCCAAGATGTTGACCAAGTCGTTGAAGTTCACCAGATCGTCTTGGTTGACATCTCCTGGGCATGACGTGTTTACCGCGGGGAATTCCACAATCAAACCGCGGCGAGCGTCGGATTCAAATGTGTCGTCGAGCGTAAACCGTGGGCCACCGTTGATGTTGTAGAAGCAGCTGACACTTCCAGTTCCATTGGGTTCGCCAGGGCCCCAGGGCACCCAATCCAATGTTGCGCCGCTACGCCATGTCCAGATGCCATTCTCCAGACGAAGACCGGTCCACGGCCCACCGTTGTAGTACGTCTGGCTCCACAATTTGGTCAGGCTGCCCAGCCGATCAAAGACCCATTGCGCTTCGGCAGCAGATTCGAAATCGGCCAGAGTGCCCCCTAAGGATTCCGCGTAACCCGCCGCTTCGTTCCATCCCACAGCACTGGGCAGCAAGACGGCCCGGTAGGTGCTGCCGGTGCCTCCATCCTCAAAGCGCCATTTGCGTTCAAGCACCGCATCAGGATTGTCGAATTCCAGCAAGACATTTCCGAAGGCGTTCACTTGGTCGTTCCAAGTGCCATCGGGATAGATCATGCCGAAGTCCTCACCAATTGGGTTTTCGTTGGGTTCACCCTCACGCCAGTTGGTCCAGGTCAGTGCCTCATTGGTGATCCAGCGCCATCCACCGGAAGGTTCATCGTCTCCATCTTGCACCAAGCCCAAAGCCGTTGGGCCACCCACTTGGGTTGGTGTCATGTGATTCACCACGAAGTTGTTTTCTTCTGGAGTCGTCAATGTGGCCAGTATCCCGCCTAGGCCTTCTGCCACATCAAGTGCATCTTGCCAACTGCTTCCCGCACCCAGGCCAAACAAGGCGTAGCCACGACCAGAAGATGGATCCACCGCGAGCGGTGATTCGATGGCTGGGGGTACGTTCCCCCAGGCAATGTCGAGTTCACCGGAACCTCGTCCAAAAGGCCCGCCCACGCGAATGAGATAGGTTTGGCCTGCGACCCCAAAGAATCCACACTGGCTGGTTTGCCCACAGGGGCCTTCGTCGTTGCTGCAGGCCAGGAGCGTGCCCCCGCAGCCGTCATAGACCGCAATCCTGGTGTCAAAGTCTGCATGGTTGCAGGTGGACACAAGGATGCCGTTGTCTTGAAATGGAGTGTGGCTAAACCACACATCTCCAGTGAAGGCAATTGCGGTGGCTTGATCGCCGCAAGCGGTAATCAGTGGTGGTCCGTCCGTATCGCTGTTCAGTGTGGTGAAGGGAAAGCGTCCAAGGTCCAAGGGGCGTGGGTTCTCACACCGATCATTGCTGGGCACCGCGCCGCAGAATTCTGCCGCCAACGCAATACAGTCAAGGCCCCATACATCATTGCAACATGCGGGGTTGATTTCACACACCGTCACGCAACAACTGACGTCATCGCATCCGGGGCCATGGGGGTCTGCACATGCGCCTCCTCCACCGCAGGCTGGGGGTGGAGGTGGGGGGGGAGGGGTGTAGTTGCCTTGTTGAAAGGTTCCGCCAAAATTCACCGTGGTCTGCAAAGACACACTTAAACCAGAGGGAAGGGAGTCTGGGGGGACTTCAGAATTGATCGAACCCAGCGCAATATCACGCATGGTCACATTGCCATTGCCAATGTCAAAGGTTGCCGCATACCCAGGTGCAGTCGGTGTTGAAATGGAACCGCTGGCATCAAAAAGTGCGCTCGTAAACAAATAGTCGGCTTCAAGTAGCCAGTTCGCGTCGAAGTTGGCCCGTCCGCCACTGTCCAATCCGCCCAATGCGGGGTTGAGCAAGGTAGCGCGAATATTTCGCAACTCAACGGTGACATCCAAGCACCCCAGCAAGCCGCAAAAGAAACTGTATTGCAGATCAGTATCGGCAAAAAACCACTGCGCATTGTCGATCCTGACCAGACTAAATGGCTCTGCATCTGGTCCCATGGCAATATTCGAACCGCCAGCTATCCCCAAGTTACCTGACGCCGATTGGACATCAGAGTCACCAAAGCCATCAATTGCAATTTGGAGTGTGAGGTTCCCAGAAGATCCCCCCGGTACGGTCAAGTCTGCGGGAGTCTCGAGCAAACAACAGGCGGTGAGAATGGTCAGCATGGTTTTTAAAAAATACCCTCAGCAGCCAATATGGCCCTGAAAATCTCATCCGAATGGCTTGAATGAGGCGTGGATGGTTCTTTTGTGCCAAAATTCATCCCGCATATCGTCTGATATGAGTTACTTTGGTGAAGTAGGAGACTTGGTCTCCGGAGGAAAATTTGCCATGAACGTTTCGCTTTTGCGGGAGAGAGAGAACTCCCTGCTGGGAGCAAACGGAAATCTGGCGTTGTCGGCACTGCTTCTTTTTGGCGGTGCCGCCCAAGCCGATTTGAATTATTCCACCAGCTTCGACACCCCAGATTTGCCGGGCTTGGGTACCGGCTTCCACGGCTCGGCACAGATCGACAATGCCTTTGGCCAGAGTGATCTGAAGTTGGTGTCCGATGGCCAGTCCAATTCTTGGGGCACTTGGGTTGGACCAACAGTGTGGGGCAACTGCACCAGCTTTACCGCCTCATTTGAAGCCAGCTTCAAGAATGATGGCAATGGTGGACCTGGTGACGGATTCTCATTCTGGTTCGGAGACCTCGCAGGTGTGACGGACTTCAGTGGTGGTGAAGGTGGTCTGAGTTCAATTCTGAATGCCGACCGCGGTATGTCCGCCAACTTTGTTTCGTACCCAGGTGCAAATCCTCGGGTTGAGGCAAAGCAGGGCGTCACAACTTTTGCTTCGAATGGTCTGGGGTACGAACCCATGACCTACAGCGACCACGCTCAAGCCAAAGATGACAGTGGTCATGCCCGCTTCCGCGTGGAGTGGGACGTCAACACTGGCATGCAAATTTATGTGGGTTGGTCTTGGATGTCAGAAGAAGTGCTTTGGGTGGATGCCGCTAGCATTCGACCCACCGATGCCGACAACTGGACTTTCGGCTTCTCCGCCCGCAACGGCGGCATCAACCAAGACGTCTTTATTGACAACCTTGTGATCACCGCCGTCCCTGCACCTGGTGCCGTCGTGGCCCTCATGGGACTGGCAGGTCTGGGACGCCGTCGCCGACGCGACTGATCTCCTCGGTACAACAAGAGTCTTCCAAAAGCCCGCCGATCCAGGCGGGCTTTTTTCATGTCTCAAGGATGACTGTCCTAGAGACATCACTAATAATGGTGCAGTTGACTTCACAGGCCTTCTTGTGATTGCCTCCACTTGGTGACCTTGCTCAGACGGCTGACTCACCCCATCAAGAATCGCCAACTCACCCAAGCCAGCAGCGCTGCAAACACGGCTCTGATCCAGCGAATGGGGAGCTTGCCGGTCAGCCCAGCTCCGATCCTCGCGCCGACCACCGCACCCACAGCCATGTAGGCCGCGGTGGTGATGGCCGCGGTGATGGGGCCTTCGACATCTGGTGACATCACGGGGAGCGTCCACACTTTTCGGTAAGCACCCAGAGGCGCCGACAGAATCATGGCGGCCGAGCTGGTGGCGATGGCCAAACGCAGGGGGACTTTGGCAAAGGTGGTCATCAACGGGACGCTGACCACGCCGCCGCCGATGCCCAACAGTCCCGCAGCGACTCCGGTGAGTGCGCCCACGGTGGCGACTGCGGGGAAGCGGACTTGGTCCGTCGTCTCTTGTCCGCTGGATTGGTCGTTGGGGGGACGGATGACCTTGACCAGGGTGTTGATCACTTCAGCAAGCATGAAGATGCCAAAGACCAATCCCAGCTGCTTGGGATCTTCGAATTGGTTGCTCAACCACACCCCGAACAAAATGAAGAGCACCGTGGTGGGCGCAAACCACTGGACCAGTTCCTTCCGGACCCGACCGCCCTTGTGATGCCGCTGGGCCGCGGGAATCGCCACAAACACGTTGACGAGCATGGCAGCCCCTTGGGCAAAATGCTGGTCGCGTCCGATGACGTGCACGATGATGGGAATCATCACCACCGAGCCGCCGATGCCCAAGAGCCCGCCCATGAGTCCAGCGCCAAGGCCGGTGGCCACCAAGATGACTTGATCCACAAGATCCACGCGCGGAGCCTAGCCGACCCTTCGTAGAATCGCAGTCCCATGCTGCCCACGTCTTTTGATCATCCTCATCATTCCCGTCGTGAACCCGTTTTTGGGGATGCGGTGGTTGCCACCAGCCAGCCGTTGGCAGCCCAAGCTGGCCTTGAGATGTTGGCCGAGGGGGGGAGCAGCGTGGACGCTGCCATTGCGACTGCGGCCGCATTGACGGTGACTGAACCCACCAGCAATGGTTTGGGATCGGATGCCTTTTGTTTGCATTGGGACGCGCACCGCTTGCACGGCTTCAATGGCTCCGGACGTTCCCCGGCGGCGTTTGATGCCGAGGGCGTCTTGACCCGAGGC
>PAFA01000051.1 GCA_002700845.1 Phycisphaerae bacterium
CATCGGTATTGAACCCGGTGAGATCCCCAACTTGCCGGCTCTGGGATACGAGGACCTCGAACCCAGTCCCAAAGCGGTGATGCGATTTGAAGGGGGCGAAACCGCCGGCATCGCACGGGTCCAAGACTGGATCTTCGACGGGGATCATCTGCAGCGGTACAAAGAAACCCGAAATGGCATGATGGGGGCCGACTATTCCTCCAAGTTCTCACCGTGGCTCGCACTCGGTTGTATTTCATCGCGGCACGTCGCCGCCGAGACTTTGCGCTACGAAGCTGAGCGGGTGGCGAACGATTCGACGTATTGGCTGCGCTTTGAATTGATTTGGCGGGAGTATTTCCGCCTGTACCTGTTGAAGCACGGACCACGTCTCTTCCGAAGAGGCGGACCACAGAATCGAGATCTTGGCTGGGCCAATCCCAAGGGACACTTTGAAGCTTGGTGCGCTGGAGAGACCGGCGAACCATTTGTCGATGCGAACATGATCGAACTCAAAGAGACGGGCTTCATGAGCAACCGTGGCCGGCAGAACGTGGCCAGCTTCCTCACCAAGAACTTGGACGTCGATTGGCGTTTGGGAGCGCGTTGGTTCGAGTCCAACTTGATGGATTACTGCCCCGCCGCCAACTGGGGCAATTGGGCCTACGCCGCTGGCGTGGGTGCCGACCCACGTGGGTTCCGCGGGTTCGATGTGCAGAAACAAGCGAGAAATTACGACCCTGGCCTGGCGTTTGTTGAACGCTGGGGCACGAAGAACGATCGATGTGCGCCTTTGGTCGATACAAGACAAAGCTTGTCTAGAGCAGAGCTGCGATGGGAGGCAAGTTCTCCTCAATCAGAATCGGCATCCTGATAGAAAATCAGCGCTTCTGGATTCTTCAGCGCGTCCTTGTTCTTCACATCTTCGCCAAGCACCACACACCGCACCGCCAACTCAACTTTCTTGCCACTGATGGTGTACGGAATGTCCGGAACTGCTTTCACATGGGCCGGAACATGCCGAGGCGTGCATCCCGCGCGGATTTCTCCTCGGATGCGTTTGGTAAGCGCCTCGTCCATGATGACGCCGTCCGCCAATTGAACAAACAGCATCACTTCAACATCACCGTCCGTGGGCCGACCAATGACGATCGAATCCGCAACTTCATCCATGGCTTCCACCACCCGGTAGATCTCGGCCGTACCGATACGCACGCCTCCAGGATTCAACGTGGCGTCGCTGCGACCAGTGATTCGGATGCCCCCTTCTTCAGTGAACATCATGAAGTCACCGTGGTGCCAGACCCCGGGGAACTTTTCAAAGTACGCCGCCCGGTATTTTGACTGTTGCTGATCATCACCCCAAAAACCAATGGGCATCGACGGGAACGCTTGCTCGCACACCAACTCACCCATCTCGTTCAACACCGCCTGACCTTGAGGGTCGTACACACGCACCGCCATCCCCAAACCAGGGCCCTGAATTTCTCCCCGGACCACCGAAGACCAAGGCACCCCGCCGACAAAGCAGCCGTTGAGATCGGTTCCACCAGAAATGGATGCCAGACTCATGTCGGACTCAGGTTCACGAATAGATCTGTAGCAGTAGTCAAAGCTCTCATCGATCAATGGCGAACCCGTCGACAAGATCAACCGGACCTTCGAAGTGTTCGCGGCGGTATTGGGGACCGCGTCCATTTGTTCAAGCGCCGCCAAGTACTTGGCGCTGGTGCCAAAAACGGTGATGCCGGCTTCTTCGGCCAATCGCCACAGCGCGTTGGGATCAGGAAACATTGGGTTCCCGTCGTACAGCGTGATGCACGCGCCCGTACCCAAACCGGCGACCAACCAGTTCCACATCATCCACCCACACGTGGTGAAGTAAAAAAGATTGTCTTCTTGCGTCAACGAACAGTGCAGCACGTGTTCTTTCAATTGGTTGAGCAAGACACCCCCGGCCGATTGCACAATGCATTTGGGCAAGCCGGTCGTTCCACTGGAGAACATGATGTAGTGAGGCTGGCCAAAGGGGGCAGGCGTGAGATCTGGGGGCACCCCTTCACCGCCCGCAAGGAACGTGTCCCAACGCACCGCGTTCGGCAAACCCTCCGTCGTGGCACCGTCGTCCAAGAATGGCACCATCACGACCTGAGGCGCATGGCCTACCGACTTTTCCAAGGCGCCCAAGATTTCGGCCGTGCGCATCCGACTGTCGATCCGCTTGCCGCCATAGGCATACCCATCGCAGCACACCAACAACTTGGGGTCCAGCCGTTCGAATCGGTCCAACACACCGCGCACGCCAAAATCTGGTGAGCACGAACTCCAAATTGCGCCAAGGGTGCTGGCCGCCAGCATCGCCACAATCGTCTCGGGAATATTGGGCAAGTACCCCACCACCCGGTCGCCTTTGACGACTCCTGCTTTCCGCATTGCTTCGGCCGCCGCGCCCACCATGGCATGCAATTCACTTCGGCTGATGGTGCGCCATTGCGTTTGATGTTCACCGCGAGCACGAATCGCAATGCGATCATCCGCCTCGCGAAGAATCGTTCCGGCAAACGAAACGTTGCCTTCCGGAAACCACAAAGCGCCAGGCATGTTGTGCAAATCATCAATGACCGTTGAACCGGGATGGCCCTGCAAATCTAAAAACGACCACGCGGCCCGCCAAAAGTCTTCCGCTTCTTCCACACTCCAGGCGTGCAGTGCGGCGTAGTCCTCAAAGCAGTGCCCGGTCTCAGATTCCATCTGACGCGCGAAGCGGGTAAGTGGAAGGTCAGCGAGGTGTTCTTCGGAGGGATGCCACAGCACAGTCATGGTGCAGATTGTGCCACACTCACCCGCCAGCGGGTCGACCGCCCTTGCCAGGATCGCAGGCGGCATGAACGCCTTCTTCCGTCACCTTGATGGCTTGGCACATCCCGAGCCGGCCGCTCACGGCTTGGGTCTCATGACCAATCGAGTTGGTCATCTCCAGAAAGCTCTCATCGATTCCTTCCTCGAACCGAACCACATTGGGCATCCACTGGTGGTGGACCCGCGGCCGACGCACGGCGGTGCCGGGGTCATCGCCGTGGAGCATGTGCCACAACACCTGCGATGTGGCCGAAATGATGCGCGGACCCCCCGAAGCTCCGGCCAGCGCTACCGCTTTGCCGTCCCGAACAACAATGGTCGGACTCATGGATGACAAGGGCCGGTTGCCCGGAGTGGGCGCGTTCGCTGCCGACTGCACCAAACCAAACGCGTTGGGTTCACCCGGCCGCGCGGTGAAGTCGTCCATCTCGTCATTGAGCATGAAGCCAAAACCTTCAACGCACACGCACGATCCCCATGACAGGTTGATGGTCTCTGTACACGACACCGCCATCCCGCTGGCATCGACCACACTCAAATGGCTGGTCCCCGCGTCTTCGTTGGGCGTCGGGGCGGTGCCGTAATGTTCGGGAGGAAAGGTCTCTGGCGCCTGAATATTCGCCCCGCGTGCCTTCAGAATCTCCGGATCCAACAGCGACTGAACATTGTTCAAAGACGCCGGGTCGGCCAAGAACCGAGCCCGATCGGCGAAGGCGTGTTTGCTGGCTTCTATATAAGGATGCAAATGTCCAGGATGGGCCAGGGACCCCACTTCTGCGGCCGCAAGCGTTCCAAAGACCTGACCAATGACCACCCCCCCCGACGACGGCGGCGGTGCGGCGTAGACCGTGTGGTTCCCATACTCAAATTGAACTGGCGTCCGCCGTTCCGGTCGGTACGTTCGAAGATCTTGCCGCGACAGCACGCCGCCCCCAGCTTGCACCGTGCTCGAGATCGCTTGGGCCAGTGGTCCTTCGTAAAAAGCAAAAGTTCCAGATTCAGCAATGAGCTGCAGCGCCTTGGCCTGCGGTTGGTTGATCAATCGATCGCCGACCGCCATCTCACCTTCTCCCATCACATCGGTCCACAAAGAACCCGCCCACGCCTTCAGATTCGGGCGATCTTTTCCTTTGCGAAGGAACTCACCCACGGCATGCACATGCGTGGCATCGGCCACCCAGCCTTCACGGGCAATGCGAATGGCCGGGGCCAAAACATCAGCACGACTCAGCGCCCCCCAGGTCTCTTGCATACGAAGCAAACCAGCCACGGTTCCAGGTACCGCACAAGCGTGGTGTCCGTAACGCGAACTGGGCGCGTCTTCAGGGACGTAATACAAAGGACCAATCGCCGCCGGACACATCTCCCGGTAGTCCAAGAAGATCGGCGCGGCATCAGGGACGTGCAGCATCATGAATCCGCCGCCGCCAATACCGCAGGATTGGGGCCGCACCACCGACAGGGTGAACGACGCCGCCACCGCGGCATCCACCGCGTTGCCCCCTTGGGCCAGTATGTCCGCGCCAGCTCGGCTGGCCAGATGGTGGTCGCAGGCCACGGCGTAGTTGGGATACACCTCGTCGTGATGCGCAGAAGTTGTGGCCGGAACCACGGGTTCCTCGGCTGGACCCAGAAGAACCGCGGACACGCCCAAAGCGGTGATGAAGACGACCATCAGCAGATTCCGCTGCTTTGAATGCATTGCTTGGCCGCAGAAATGTCGGCCACGCGATCGCTTCCGGCCTCACGCTCGATCACCAAGGCCGACGCTGGACACGCTTTGGCGACCGCGAAGAAGTCTGGCCACGACACCGCACCCGAACCCACGGGAACTTCGGCCCCCCAGGTGCCTGGTGATTTCGTCGGCGTGGCATCTTTCACATGAATCTGCACCACCGATGACTGCAGCACACGTAAGGCTTCCAAAGGATCACCCATGGCGTACAAAATCATGTTGGCGGGATCGAAGTTCACGCCGACGTTGGGGTGATCCAACTCCGCCAGCACACTGGCCAATGTTGGGGCCGACTCTTGGCCCGTCTCCAGACCCAACTTCACGCGCCCGGCGGCAAAGACTTCCGCCACCTCACGCAAACGGCCCAGCAACTTTTTCCGCTCTGGGTCGCCAGCTTCGTGGGGCAAGAATCCAGCGTGAAATGTCACCAGCGCAAGTTGATGCTCACTCGCCAGAGTGGCCACCCTTTCGGCGTGCTCTAAATTTGCGGGCCAGTGCTCGTCCGGGCGCAGGCCCCCCGTCTTGGCAATCGACTCCAGTGAGGAATAGTCCTCGCCCACGGTTTCCATCATGCCGCTTTCAACGGCAATGCCCGCGTCTTGGAGGACGGCAAAGACCGTTCCCCAGATGTCCGGGTCACGCACCACCGGCGACAGCGCCAATTGCACGCGGTCTAGACCACAGGCGGTAACTTTTTGCACCAAATCCTTGGGATCGGTGGGCTGCAAACTCCACGAACAGACGGCCAATCGCATGGGTGAATCTCCGCGGACAGGCTAGCATGAGCAGTTCGATGACCTTGGCATCCCCTCCCCAACCACGTCTCCCTTTTTTCCAGCGGGTCGAACGCTTTTGCGCGGCCCTGTCCATCCGTGACAACTTCTGGCACCGCGCATTCAGCTTCGTCTTTTTGCCCGCGGCCTCGAAGTCTGGTATCTCCATGCGCTGGACCGATGAGGGCGAACTTCGGCCCCGTATGCCGTACCGCCGCGTGAACAAGAACTGGTACGGCGCGATGGCCGGTGCGGCCTTGGCAGGGAACGCGGAAATTGCGGGCGGGTTGATCATCAACACCCACATTGGCCGCGACTACACCTGTGTGTGCAAAAAGCTCTCGTACCGCTTCTTGCGACCGTGCAAAGGGCACGCCGAGTACCGGATGGCCGCAATGACCGGCATGGAAGAAGGGGTTGCTTCTGGTGAGGCCTTCAACCTGAACACGACGCTGCATGTCTATCAAACCGGCCGAGGCCCCGAAAAAGTTGTGGGCAAGGCCGAAATCACGTTCCATTTGGTTCCCAAGAACAAGGTGGGCGCGAGCCTGCTGAAATTGGGCGGCACTCGGAAGGGTGGCCATTGATGTTCAAGACTTTGATCGCGGGCCTTGCGCTCGCCAGCAGTTGGACTTGGATCATCGGGATGTACCTGCCTCGCATCATGATGGAACGGCACGGATGGGCCGGCTTCTTGGCCTTCGCCATTCCCAATGTCATTGGCTGCGCGGCCTTCGGTTTTGTTCTGCGTAAACCAGGAGCAGCCACTGCCCTGCGCACTCAGATTGAAAGCGAAGCCAAGTGGTTCTCTTCGGCGACCATTGCGTTCCATGTGTTGTTCGCCGTGTTCTTGGTGAAAAGCCTTTTGGGTGAAGACGGTCTTTCGGTTCCTGTGGACAACGCCCCGCTTGCCGCGGTCGCATTCCTCATGGCCGCATTTTTCCTGTCCCTTATGCCCAAAGCCATCTTTCCTTGGCTGGGTGCCTTGGTGTGGCTGGGATCAATCACACTCTTTGGCCTCAAAGCGGACACCCCGATCACTTCGGCCGCACCCTCTGACCTTGATGCCTTGTGGTCGGTGCCACTGTTCACTGCCGGCTTGCTGATCTGCCCTTATCTGGACCTCACCTTCCACGAGGTTCGGCGGTCGAGCCATCACGCGGCGTTTGGCATTTTCGGGGTGGCCTTCGCACTGATGTTGCTGCTGACCGTGGTGATTTGGATGGGCGACGGACCTCGCCTTGATCCTTGGGTGCTGGGGCATTTGGTGGGACAAGCCCTCTTCACCACCGCATGGCATCTTGGCGCGCTGCGTCGAGAAGAAGACAGCATTCGCGGCTTTGGCTGGCGCGGATTGATCGTGCCCGCAGCGGTGATCTACGGCGCCCACACCGTGATGACCGGTGTGCGTATGGACGACCAAGAGTGGTACCTGCGGTTCCTGTTCCTGTACGGATTTGTGTTCCCCGCCGCTTTCCTCTTGCGGCTTCGGGGCGGCATGGTGCTGGTGCCTTTGGCCGTCTTGGTCGCGCTGGCCGGGTTGCCCGGTGAATTTGCCTTTGTGTGCGAGTGCGAACCGTACGGATTGATTCCTTTCGTGCTGCTTTTGCCATTGTTGAAGCGAAAGCGTCGCGCATGAGACCGTCGCCTTCTGGACGCGCGGCCATTTCCGACCACATTGATGGCCGGACCGCGCTGACCGAAGTGCAATGGAGTCTGCTGGAAGATCCTGCCCCCAAGACGGACCTGCTTTTGGTCTTCGGGACCTACCACCACCGCACCATGTTTGGGGAAATGTGCAACAGCCTCGCGGAGGCGACCAACGCAGCCCACTGGATTGGCACCACAACCGAGGCCGTCACCGCGAACGACCACACCATTGAAGCGGAACCTGGCTTGTCGGCCATCAGCCTGACGTTGCCGGAAGTATCAATACGCACCACAACCATTGCCCCGTGGAGCGGCGTGCCGACGCACGATCCCCAAGGCGTGGCCGACATGATGGGACTGGACCCCGCCGGCTCCACCTCCATTGCGTTCGCTGATCCTTTTTCGTTGCCGATCCAGCGCATGATCGACAGCCTTCCCGATGACCTGCCGGGACTGTGGGGCGGGGTCGCCAGTGGCGCCAGTCAGCCCGGGCACAACGTGTTGGTCGCTGATGGTGAAGTGCTTGACGGCGGCTTTGTGTCGGCGCACTTGCAGGGCAAAGTGAGCATCGACGGCTTTGTGTGCCAGGGGGTCGTGCCCATTGGCGAGCTGCAAGTGGTCACTGAAGTCACCAAGGATGCCATCACCAGCATGGGAAACCGGCCGGTGCTTGCGGTGCTGAAGGAAGCCCTATTCAGTGAACCTGAAGAACGCCGCGAGTCGGTGAAAGATGGGCTCCTGCTTGGGATTGCCATCGACGAACACAAGCGGCCCCTTGGACGAGGCGACTTTTTGGTGCGTGAACTTTTGGGGGTACGACCAGAAAAAGGCCAACTCGTCTGCGGTTCACCGCCACGGGTGGGATCAACCGTGCGCTTCCACTTGCGGGACTCCGATGCCGCGTGCGAAGACTTGGTGATGCTGCTCGATGCCCAACAACTCAAAGGCCCCCCGCCAGCGGCACTCGTGTTTGGCTGCCGAACGCGTGGGGCCCGGTTGCACGGTGAACCGGAGACCGACGCCATCATCGTGCACAGCCACTTGCACAAGCCGGCGCAGGCGGGCTGTTTTATGGCCGCGGAGTTTGCGCCACTAGACGGAAGAACCAGAGTGCATGGGCATTCGGTTGGGGTGGCCCCGATTCGGCGAACACCATAAGCAGAGGCGGCAAATGAACGGCAAACAATTTTTACAGTCTGAATTTTGGATCCTAAGTTGGAATGCCTCAGTCAATCGATCAGGGGTCTACGAGCCTGGCGGCGACCCAGAAGAGAGGTCAGACTTCCGTGAAGGCCTTGTGGATTACATTGAAACCAAAATTCTTCCTACGTACCAAAAACAAGTACGAGAGGAAGAACATCTCAAGCACCTGGGGTCTCTGGTTAAGGCAGGGAATCGGATTGGGAAATCAGTCCTTGGTCACGACGGCTACCGCTTTGGGGTAGCCCAAAAATTGCTCAATCTTCAACTGAAATACCTTTGGTGCAGCAAGTTCATTCCCGAGCCGCCTCACTGCCCAGTTGACCGCGTCATGATCAACAAAACGGTTCTGAAGAATCAAGTGGCCTGGACTCGAATGACCTCTGTCACCGAGTACAAAAAAGTCATTGCGGCCATGCGGACCGAGGCTGACAAGCAAAAGCTCTCACTCGCGCGATGGGAATTGGAAGTCTTTGACCGACGAGACGCCTAGTTCCCATCGCCCTCGTGAACTTCACGTCAGGTGATGAACAAGACGAGGAGGACATGCCGTTGTTCGCGGGGAGGAAAGACGCTTCCTAGCCATTCATTGGTTGAGGAAATGCGGGGTTC
>PAFA01000052.1 GCA_002700845.1 Phycisphaerae bacterium
AGTGCCCTGCCAGTCAGAAAGGATGGCCAGAACGTCGCCAAAGCCACAGATGGTGTCTTCGTCGAGGTCACATGGACATGGGTTGGGGCCAGGGCCACCACCACCATCGGTAGGGACCTCACCATTGATCAAGACTGACGCAGAGTCAATGAAGACCGCACCACCCTCGTCGTTCTCTTGCACAAAGAGAAGCACAGCTCGAGCAGCACCGCCAGCAGCTTCTGCTGGGAAGTTGGCCACATAGGTGTTTTCAACCCAGGTGTCCTCTGGTGTTGCGGCGTCGGCGCCATTGATAAGTACGGCATCGCTGGCACCGTAGATGACGTTGCCACCGGCGTCGACAAAGTCCCACTTGATGACAGCGCGGTTGTTGTTCCCAACAACTGAATCATTCGATGGGGTGTAGCCGCTGGCCGTAATGGTCAACTCATCACCAACTTCAACGTTGGTGAAGTCCTGAGTCAAACCGGTGTAGTTCACCGAACCTGAGAATTCACCGTACATCAAGAGTGATCCGACGCCATCAAGGGCAAAATCCGCGCTGGCATATCGGTTTGCACCGAAGCCATCCCAACAGGCCAAGCCGTCTTCGAATGAACCATTGTCAAAAGTTTCATCCGAGCAGGGGTTTTCACCAGCATTCACCGAGAATGTAAATTCATCAAACCAGACAGAGCCGCCTTGATTTTCGACGCCTTGAACGAAGACGATGGCCGGACGAACAAGAGCGGCATCACCCGGCACAACCGCGGAAATGGTAATTGGAACCCAAACGCCATCGGCAATGGGGTCAGCTCCGGAGGTCACATTTACTTCGGGGGAGGCACCGTAGTCAATCGTGCCATCGGCTTTCACCCAGTCGAATTTAATGACCGCACGGTTGGTGGTTCCAGCGATGGAATCACTGCCGTCAGAATACGCGTAACCACTGAAAGTGACGGTGTCACCAGGGGTCGCCGTATTGAAGTCTTGGAAGAAACCGCTGTAGTTCTCAGCGCCGTTGAATTCGCCATAAGCCTGGGCAGCACCAGTTCCGCTTTGACTGAATACATCGCTTGCCGCAAATGAATTGCCAAATGAATCCCAGCAATTGAAGCCTTCTTCAAAGCCAGAGTTCTCCAATTCATCGAGCGAGCAGACTGGGCCGGTGGCCTCGCCTTCCTCGAGTGAAGCAGCGTCTACAAAGACGGCGCCAAGGTCATTTGGCGCTTCACCATTGGGCGATACAAAGACCGCAACTACTTTGACCGTGGCTGCCTCGGCGGGTGCCGTGGCAGAAACTGTCAATTCAGTCCAAGTGTCCAAGGCAGAATCAATATTGATCTGAACACTTTCGCCCACCGACAAGTTATTGCCCGCACCATCGTTAAACGCCACTTGCAAGACGAGGAAGTTTCCTGAGCCTGCTGCAAAAGGATCGTTGGAGGAGACGAGCGTCATGATGCTGGCGTCGTACCCTTGGCCAGGAACACACGAGGTGGACTGCTCAAGCACTGAACCGCACCAGTCACCACCGCAAAAGGGGTTGTAGAGCTTTGCCGAAGACGCACCATCAAACGCGATGTCCTGAGAGACTTCAACGTTGTTGAATGTGATCCAGCTGTCGATTCCAGCTTCAAAATCTGAGTTGATGAGCAAATTTTGAGCCGATGCCGAAGATGCGGCAAACAGGGCCAATCCAGTTAGCTTTGAACTGATATTCATGGGATTCTCCATAAGGATTTGTGTAGCACTCAAAGAGTGCATTACTTTCATTACCCTTACTTTTCGTCGAGACAGACGGGTGGGTCAAGTATCTCTGATGAAATCATTCCATTTTCTTCAAATTGTGTGAATTTCTGACCTTAAAACGACGCGATGCGGTCATCAACCACGAAATCTCGCCGAGAATAAATCCAGCCCCTGGTTCATATTCTCGGACAGTGCTCCAGAACAACGCAAATTGGGCGTTTGACGGATGATGCTCAACAACCAGTTGGTCTTTTAAACCCATGCCATCACCAAACACGCCACCCTCCGCAACGCCCCATCGCAACATTGATGCCCTTGGTGCCACCGGCGTGGTTGTGGCCGCAATGATTGGTACCGGAATCTTTACCCTCAGCGGGGTCGTTGGCCCCGACTTGGTGACCACCGATCGGTTTGTCGTCGCTTGGGTGGTGGCAGCAATTATTGCTGGGCTCGGAGGCAGCGTGTACAGCGAGTTGGCCGCCGCCAACCCAAACACTGGTGGACACTATTTGTATTGGCGAACCACTTTTGGACGCCAAGCCACTTTTATTCAGTGTGCTACTGATTTGGTCTTGGTCAGTGTGGCCTCGGTTGCGGCGGTTGCAGCAGGAAGTTCAGCTTATCTGTACCCCCTGCTTCCAAACGCTCTCCAAGGATGGGTTACTGAGGCCGGACTTGCTGTCGCCATGGTTTGGATTGCCACCGCCATGCACCTGCGATCAGTCCGCTTTGGCAGTGCCGTCATCACGGTGGGGGCGGTGGCCAAAGTGGTCATCCTGCTCATCTTTTGCGCGCTCGTGTTTGGCAGCGACATACCTGCGAAGCCCGCCGCTGAAAATCTCGGAGCACCGCCAAGTTGGTTCTCCCCCACTTTTGCCGATGCGGTCCTCTTGGTGCTCTTTGCCTACGCAGGATGGGAAAATGCCACGACGGTTGCCGGTGATGTTCAGAACCCGCAGCGAAATGTGCCGCTGGCTCTGTTCGGGGGCCTGGCTGGAGTCACGGTGGTGTATTTGCTGGTGAATCTCGCCTTTTTGCGTGCGGCTCCACCATCCGCAATGCTTGATGCCGATGGAGGGCCAGTTGAAGCCATTGGACTCTTTACCGCCGAGCACCTCTTGCCTTCCGGGGTAGCGGAAGCTTCTGGACTGGTGTTTGGGGTGCTGATTTTCTTCACCATCATCAGCGCCACCATGGTCGTAAGCCGTCTTTTTGTGGCCTTTGCTGAGCGAGGTGATTTTCCAAAGTGGCTTGCTTCACGGAACGAAGGTGGCACACCGGGACCTGCCCTCATCATAAATGCCGTGTTGTGCAGTGCATTTCTCACGGTCTTGGATTTGGAACAACTGATTCGCCTGGGAGGCATCACCTACACCTTTTCCCACGCCGGAGTGGGGATTGCCGCGGTCGTGCAGCGAATTCGGCATCCCGAACAACATCGCCCCTTCCGGATGCCGTGGTTCCCGCTTCCAGCTATCGCGTTCGCATTGCTTTATCTCTGGCTCGGAATCTCTGGAGCCATTCGAGAACCTGAACTGTTGCCTTTCATCGTTGGGGGTTGGTTGGTCGCAGCACTACTTGAACGCATTGGTCGGCGAAGATGATTGAACCATCAGTCTTGCATGAAGACCGCCAATGGCTGGTCCTGAACAAACCCGCCGGATGGCACTGCGTAGAGACCAAACACACTGATGGTCGACCTGTGGTTGAGACTTGGATTCGGGACAACTTGGAAGCGTGCAAAGAGCTTCCCGAAGCGGGGCTTTGCCACCGGCTTGATCTTGGTACCACCGGCTGTCTTGTGGTGGCCAAATGGCGGCCAATTCGCGAGAGACTGCGCCGAGCAATGTCTGGGGATCCTGCCGCTCGCCCGACCAAAAAGTCATATCTCGCCTTGGTACATCCCGGTCTTCCGCCTGTAGGCCGCTTTGAGTTGTACTTCCACGGTCATGAGGCAAAAGTTCGAACCAGTGAACAAGGCAATGACGAGCAAAAGGGTATTTGCCGCTGGAAATTGATTCGTGCGGCACAAACAGCAGCTTCTGGAGCGGAAGAGTTTGACACGGTAGAAATTGAATTGCTTGGTCCTGGACGCCGCCATCAAATTCGGGCGGGCCTGGCTCACTTTGGGTATCCACTGGTTGATGATCAAAACTACGGCGGGACCCCATGGCCGGCTGGCACCGGCTTTGCGGCCCTCCACGCCCATTGCATCACACTGGACGGCACCAGCGTGACCGCAGCTCCGCCCGATTCATGGTCGATCCAAGACCCGTGCTCGGACTAAACCTCTAGATTGCCACGTATGATGGGCAAGGTGACGGATCCCAACCCACTGCCAACGTTTGACGACGTTTCTGCGGCTTCGAGCCGAATTGCGGATGGAATTTTTCACACGCCCTGCTTTGAAGCGCCAGCCCTATCCGAGCGTTGCGGATGCACGGTATTCACCAAAGATGAGCACCTGCAGCGCACTGGATCCTTCAAAGAACGGGGCGCACGAAATGCTCTGATGCTGCTGAACAAAGACGCCAAGAAACGGGGGGCAATTGCGGCCAGTGCGGGAAACCATGCGTTGGCCCTCGCCCACCATGGCCGTGAGCTGGGCATCCCAATCACCGTCTGCATGCCCATCCATGCCCCCCTCGTGAAGCAACGACGCTGCGAACTTTTGGGGGCGAAAGTCATTCGACATGGTCAACATATTTTGGAAGCGCGACTTGCTGCCGATGAACGCGTTGTCCAAGACGGTCTTTCGTACATCAATGGTTTTGATGACCCCGAAGTGATTGCTGGGCAAGGAACACTTGGCCTCGAAGTCATCTCCCAAGTTCCTCAACTCGATGCGGTGGTCATCCCCGTTGGCGGCGGTGGTCTTCTGGCCGGAGTGGGTTTGGCCATTAAAAACCTGCAACCAGATGTCCAACTGATTGGCGTTGAACCAACTCGAGCCGCAAGTTTGCACGCCGCTTGGGAGACAGGAACACCAACCTCAAGTGAGATGCAGGCCACCTTGGCCGATGGCTTGGCCGTACCGCGAGTCGGAGACCATGCTTTTCAACTGATCAAGAAGCATGTGGATCAATTGGTTCAGGTGGATGAAGAAGCGATCGCGATGTCAATCTTCCGGTTGGCCGAAGAAACCAAAGCGGTGGTCGAGGGCGCTGGCGCAACTGGATTGGCCGCGCTTTTGAACGGTTCACTTCCGGACTTAAAAGGCAAACGGGTGGTGGTGCCCCTTTGCGGCGGAAATATTGATCCTGGAATGCTTGGCCGGGTGATGGATCTTGGACTGGTGCACGATGGGCGTCTGGTGCGGTTCCATGCCTTCATTGGTGATCGGCCCGGGGGACTTTCGCAACTCACCGATGTGATCGCCGCCCAAGGGGCAAGTGTTCAGCAAATCACCCACGACAGAGCTTTCGGGATCACCGACTTTGCCAGCGTTCTGGTCGAATGCACCGTCGAAACCCGAGACGCCAACCACCGGGATGAAGTGCTCAAAGCCCTCACAAACGAGGGTATCGAGACCAGGATCTTGGAAGCCATCCGGCCCAAGGCGGTCCCGGTAGGAATTGGCCGCTGATTGTCAGCCAGCCGGGCGCCAAGCCGAGCTCGGCACCACCGACTTGGGAACACTTGGACCTTCCCAACGAACGATGAGTCCAGCGCCACCTCCGCGTTCGAAGAATTCCACCCGAACCGCAACGGGACCCGGCTCAATCACTTCAATTGAGCCGCCCACTTCGATCATGGCGTGCAGACCGTCGTTGTCGACGACCATGCCACCATCGACAAACAGCTTTGAACCATCATCACTCTCGGTGTACAAAGTCCACAACCCAGCTTCCGGGAAGTCGATCATTCCGGTGAAGACCGCACCAACATCATCACTAAGACCAGACATACCAAAGGCACCATTTGTGGTTTGCATATTGATTTGCAGCATTTCATCCGTTGCGATCGGAATCAGACCGCTGAAATCCGGCAAAACACTTGGGTTGGTCCCAGCAAGGTCGTAGTAAGAAACGCCCACGGGCAAGGGATCTACACATGGACCAAAATCACCCAATAAGACCAAAAGGTCATTGAAATCCACCATGCCGCTCGCATCGATATCCGCGGCACACCCTGCACATGAACCCCAGTCTGCAAGAACAGCAACCAAGTCATCGAACCCTACTTCACTGTCTCCGTTGACATCAGCAGGGCAGGGCTCAGGGCATGGCACCAAGCAAGATGCACTGCTGATCGCTGGAATGAGATAGTCGGATTCAATTGTCGGATGGAACTCCATCCGCATGTTCGCGAGACCACCTGGACAAGTGTGGCAGTAGCTCATGATGGTGGCGATCCCAAGTTGAGCCGCGGAACAATCTGACGGTGGGTCCCCCGGGCAGCCGCCGAAGTCACAACCACATTGGTCAATGCCAACGTTGTGCGTATGCGGGGCGCTGCAGTTGTGTCCAATTTCATGGGCCACAACCATCAAGTCCCAATTGCTTCCATTGTTGTCCAAGATGGGATAAGGAAAGAAGCCGGCAAGATTGGCACTTAACCCATATCCAAAATCACTGTTGCACAGCACGTTGCCCCAAGCCACCCCACCACCGAGTCCGCGACCACTCAAAAAATGAGCCAAGTCTCTGGGCACTGAGGTCATATTGGAAATCCAATAATCGCGGAAGGCGTTTAACTCGTCCCCAGTACTCCCGGCGCTCCACGGATCAGTGGTGTCCCACAACCGCAGATAGGTCATGGCAAAACGAGCACCAGCGTCCCGGTCGTAGATTTCGCTGATGGCAAGGATCATCAATTCCACATATGCCGTGGCGGCGCCCGTGTTTCCACCAAAAAGGCCCAAAAACTCTTGGTCGGTGTCAACGGCCATATCTATTTCCAAGCACGGCGACCCAAGCATGGATGATGCCATTCGAGGCGATCGCCCCTGAGCACTGACATCAACTCCCCCACTGCTCGGCACTTCGAATACTTCGCAAAAATTACCGAGCTGAGGAAAATGAGATTCTGGGAAGTCGGCCGGATCAAACAGCCCGGGTTCACCATCTGGTGATGTAGAAATCCACCGGGTTCGAGCCGAAGTCATTTCAAGACCTTGCATGGGAAGATCTGGACCAAAGCCCAAGACCACCCGTGAGTTTGGGTCCCCTTCTACCCAACCAACAAAGTAGCGCGCTTCTGGAGCAGGAAGCGGCATCGTCCCATCAATACGCTGAACCACCCGCTCGGTTTGGAGGTTGATGGGCACCTCGTCCAAGACCCACTGGGTTCCGTCCTCGGCAAGCAATACATGCTGACTTTGCCCCATCACACTGGGTTCCAGTATCTCGGAGACCAAATCAAGCGAAATAATCTCCGCGTGGGCCGCCAAGGTGAAGCAAAGAGATATTGATGTGATGGCATGTGGCATATGACCGCCATTCTGTCACATGTCTCGACACAAGCCAATAGGGATTCCAGAAGTCGTTCTGTCAGCCGTATGATCGCCCTCATGTCCGGATCCGAACAAGATCCCACCGTCCCTGCGAGGCCGAAATACACCCGCTTTCCTGATCTGTGCCTCCAATCTGGGACGGAGGTCGGCGAATTCACGCTAGCCAAAGAAATTGGTCGTGGTCGGCAAGGCATGGCCATTCGAATGTTGCGAAAGAACACCCTCCCCGAACAAGTTCGAAAGTAATCAATCCGCCAAGCTTCGGGTCACCACCACTCCCCGGCGCAGAGCGTTGACTTGAACATCTTCTTGATCGGTATAGGGCGTCCCATCCACACGCAGAGCCGCCAGTTGATGACGGGGAAGATCGCTGAGGCCAAACCCCATAAAGATGACTTTTCCACCAGGCTCCAAATGGACGACTGCGTTGTTCAAGGGGACGTTCCCACCGAGAAGCTCCAATCGTCCGCCTGCTTTCACCGTGCACACTGCACCTTGCGATAAGAAGCGACGACGCAGTGTGCCTGATACTGAGACTTGTCCGCCTGCCAGACCTTCTTTGAGTCCATCCAAGGTGCCTTGCACATCAATGCGCTCATCTGGAGCAAGCTGCAACATCCCGACCTTGACCACTTCACCGGCGGGAATCGTGCGCTGGGATGCAATCGCGGCTTCGCGGTCACGAAATGGGTTCCATGAAGGCAAAGAGGAGACGGTGCGTTGGGCAAAAAGTGCTTCCAACCGTTCCACCAGATCTGGACGTTGTGGAGCCAGATCGTTGGTTTCACCCGGATCCTTCACCACGTCGAAAATCTCCATCGAATCTGGAATGGCCCGGTGCGTCCGGCGCCGTACCCCTTTCCATCGCTGATCAAGAAGTCCGGCCTCCCAACCCCCACCGGCATGATGCTCCCAATACAGGTCGGGGCGTTTGGGCAAAGCGTCTCCGGCCAAAAGAGGTTTGAGTGAGACCCCATCGCCTTCACCAAGCCCCGGCACTTCCACCAGTTCTAAAATAGTGTCATGCAAGTCGTAGCCCACAACGACTGTGTCATCAGAACTTCCAGGCACTGTGGAACCCGGAGCCCGAACAATCATCGGCACCCGCAAACCACCTTCGTACAACTGAACCTTGTGACCACGGAGTCCGCGGTTGGAACCAAAAAAATCTGGATCGAACCCCCCCAGCTCAAAGGTTGCGCCGTTGTCGCTGGTAAAAATCACGACGGTGTTGTCCCATTCACCCCGTGCTTTCACCGCGGCGAAGAGCCGTCCGATGTTGCGATCCATGCCGGTGATCATCGCCGCGTAAGCCGCCCGCGGGGTGGGATGTGGCAAGTAACCTCGGCCGCCTTCGTAGGCAGGATCTTCCCAACCCTTATTGTTGTAATACGAAATCAAATCGGGGGGCGCTTGCAACGCCAGGTGAGGCACGATCGTGGGAACGTACATGAACCAAGGCTGGTCTTCGGGTACGGCGTCCAACCATCCCAGTGCATCCTCGCAAATGGCATCCGGCCCCCAGGTCTCGCCGAGCAAACTGCGATCGTTACCGGGCAACTGGACCATCTCTTCGTGCGCGTCGAGGTACCGAGGGAAAAGATTATGGGCGTGGAATTGGCACAAGTAGCCGTAGAACCGGTCGAAGCCAAAGTGCTTGGGATGACCTTGAGGTTGACCCACCCCGCCCAGCCCCCACTTTCCAAAAGCACCGGTGGCGTAGCCGGCATGTTGCAGCCTGGTCGCAAGCGTGGGCGTGCCTTCGGGCATAGCCCGCTGGCCGGCAAAGCGGCCTTCCATCTTGGGCAGTTCACCATTGTCACGGATGGGTGACGTGGCCAAGCTTTTTCCGGTCAACAAACAAGCCCGGCTGGGCGCGCACACACACGCCGAAGAGTAGGCCCGGGTGAATTGCATCCCGTCTTCAGCCAGTGCGTCAAGATGCGGTGTTTCGATTCGATGAGAACCGGTACAGCCCAAGTCATGCAGACCAAGATCGTCCGCAAAGATCAACAGCACATTGGGCGGAGCGTCAGAACCAAAAAAGACACAGAGCAGCAGTGGAAGCATCTCTGCAGAGTATGCGAGAGGCTGCTTTTACGATCACGTCACCCTGTGACGTCGTAATGACGAGTCAAACCAGCGTCAAAGTCTTTTCGAAAGGCCCGATAGGCCTCCACCTGTCCAGAGGGTGTCACTGGCGTACCGCATGGTGTCAGACTCTCGACCACTTGGCCCAAGGCTTCCGGAGAATGATCTTGGCCAAGAGACCATGCGGCTTGGATGGCTGCACCCAACGCACCAGACTCCGGCTCCTGCATGGGGAAGATTGTGGCATCCAACATGTCGGCCAAAATTTGATTCCACAACGGGTTGTTGGAACCACCGCCAACCAAACGTGCCTCATGAATCGGAACGCCAAGGGCGCGAAAGCGATCAATCCCCCAACACAAATTCGCCGACACCGCTTCAATCGCAGCGCGATACAGGCGACCAGGCTCCAACCACCCTTGGCGGATCCCAGTGATGGTGCCCGAAGCTTCCGGCAAGTCAGGAACGCGTTCGCCCATGTGGAAAGGCAACCAAATCATGCCGCCACAACCTGGTTCAATCTTGGAAGCGAGTTGGGTCAGCTCCGCGTGATCACGCTGGAGGGCCGCACGAACTTCTTCCACCACCCCCGTCGCGTTCATGGTGCACAAAAGGGGCAACCAGCCTCCGCTGGAACCACAAAACGGCGCGATCAATCCTTCGGTATCGATGACCGGACAATCCGAATGCGCAAAGGCAGTCGCCGAGGTGCCCAGACTGATCACCACCACGCCCGGGGCGGCCGCGCCGGCACCGATCGCGCTCATCATGTTGTCACCACCCCCCGCGGCCACCGGTGTGCCTACGGCCAAACCCGACCAGGCTGAGCCTTCGTCCGAAACCTGACCCGACCACTCGGGCGCTTCCACAACAGGTGGCAGTCGGCGTTCCAAATCTCCGCCGATCAACGCCACACGTCTTGCATCGAATTGACGATTCTTAATGTCGAAGAATCCAGTCCCCGAAGCATCCCCAGTCTCCATGGTTCGCCGGGACGTCAATTTGAAGTTGATGAAATCGTGGGGCAGCATCACGGTCGCGGTTCGTTCCCAAGACTCGGGCTCATGCTCCTGAATCCACAAGACTTTGGAGGCGGTGTAACCCACCGGCACTGGAGCACCAAATCGTGCCGACAACACATCGGCTTCCTTGGTCGTCGAAGTGTCGCACCACAGCTTGGCTGGACGCACCACAGATCCTTCGGCATCCAACAGCACCAGACCGTGCTGCTGACCAGACACGCCCACTGCTTGCACCGCCGAGAGTGCGACACCCTGTTCCGAAAGTTGCCGCAAGCAATCTTGCACGGCATCGGCCCATGAATCGGGGTGTTGCTCAGCCGCACCGGAAGGGAGGCCAGTGATCAAATCGTATTTGGCAGAACCACGAGCAATGACTTTGGCTTGATCCAAGTCGACGGCAACAGCTTTGGTGCCTTGGGTGCCCACATCAATGCCAACCACCAATCTCTGCGACGCGCTCATGTTTAAAAATATCCGTTCAAAATATTTTCGATAAGTTCTTGTCGGCCACTGTCAATGGCCTGCACATTGGCCTTCAACGCGTGGGCTTCCAGATCGACCATCGATGCGGTGCCATCTTCAATGGAACGTCCCAGAGCGCTGTCCCACGACGCATACCGAAGACGTTTCAGCTCATCCAAACGACCATCCGCCATAATCTGGGCCGAAATCTTAAGCGCTCGGGCAAAAGTATCCATCCCACCAATGTGGGCATAAAAGAGATCCACGGGATCGGTCGACTGTCGCCGGAGTTTGGCATCAAAGTTCAAACCCCCTGTGGTCAATCCTCCCGACTGCAAGACCACAAGCATGGCCATGGTGGCATCCTGAAGATCGGTGGGGAATTGGTCGGTGTCCCAGCCGAGCAGCGGATCGCCCCGGTTGGCATCGATAGAACCCAGCAAGTCATGGCCCGCGGCGTAATCCAACTCGTGATGGAACGTGTGTCCAGCCAACGTGGCGTGGTTGGCCTCGATGTTCAGTTTGAAGTGGTCCACCAGATCGTGCTTCAGCAAAAATGCGTGGCAGGACTGCGCGTCGTAATCGTACTGGTGGGTCGATGGCTCACAGGGCTTGGGCTCGATGTAGAACTGCCCTTCGAATCCCAACGCCTGCTTGTGCTCAACCGCCAAGTGCATCAGTCGAGCCAAGTGCTCCCCATCACGTCGCATGTCGGTGTTCAGAAGTGTGTCGTATCCCTCGCGTCCGCCCCAGAAAACGTACCCCGCCCCGCCCAAGCGATGGGTCACCTCAATGGCTTTCTTGACTTGGGCTGCAGCGTGGGCAAACACATCGACACTTGGGCTGGTCCCAGCGCCACCCATGTACCTCGGATGGGCAAACAAACATGCCGTGCCCCAAAGCAATCGAACCCCAGTTGATTCCTGAAGACGCTCGGCATGGTCAATCATTTCATCAAGCTTGGCGTTTGTTTCCGAGAGATCGTTGCGTTCGGGCGCAATGTCTCGGTCGTGGAAGCACCAAAACGGCACCCCCAATTTGGTGACGAGCTCAAACATGGCGTCCATCGCCTGGTGGGCGGCCTGCATGTCGTTGTCGGCCTCCGACCAAGGCATGTTCCGACAACCCACGCCAAATGGATCCGCACCGGTGCCTCGCATCGAGTGCCAGTAGCAGACCGCAAAGCGAAGGTGCTCTCGCATGGTCTGACCAGCCACAACTTCGTCGGCGTTGTAATGGGTGAAGGCCAGCGGGTTGTCGCTTCCCGGACCTTCAAAGGGGATATTTGGAACGTCTTGGAACCAAGATGTGGCAGACATGGTGGTGACAGCCTCCTGCGGTCTGACCGCAACTTGGAGTGTAAAGGGTGCACTGCTTGCAGGGCATCACTCTTTGGCAAGATCCAGCTGCCGCTGTCGTTCAGCGAAGCCCAATTTTTGCTCGGCAGAGGTCTCTTTGTAACAACGGTGACAACTCACCCCTCGCACGTAATGCTCGGACTCTGTTTCGGCCACGGACACAGGTCTACGGCAACCACGGCACAATTCATGTTCACCAATCTCCAAGCCTTGCCCGACGGAGACACGTTGGTCGAACACAAAGCACTGGCCTTCCCAGCGGCTGTCTTCTTCAGAAACCTCTTCGAGGTATTTGAGGATGCCGCCTTCGAGGTGGTACACCTCTTCGATCCCGGCTTCCTTCAGGTACGCCGTTGATTTCTCGCAGCGAATGCCGCCCGTGCAAAACATGGCCACCTTGGGCTTTTTCCCGGCGTCGATGTTGGCCTCGCACCATGCGGGGAGTTCACGAAATGATTTGATGTTTGGGTTCACCGCATTTTGAAACGTCCCGATTTCAACTTCGTAGTCGTTCCGAGTGTCCACCAGAATGACGTCGGGGTCATCCAACAGTTCGTTCCAATTTTTTGGCGCAACGTAGGTCCCAACCAAGCGAGACGGATCGACGCCAGGAACACCCATGGTCACAATCTCTTTCTTCAGTCGAACCCGAAGCTTTCGGAAAGGGTGCCGGTTGGCCGAGGACTCTTTCCACGTCAGCGCGGAGAGCCGAGGGTCGGATTTTAAGAAATCAAGCAGCGACAGAACTGATTCACGAGTACCCGAGACCGTGGCATTGATGCCTTCTTCAGCCAACAAGATGATTCCGCGAATGGACAATTCTTGGCAACGCTCTTCAATACGATCGCGAAGCTCATCGTGATCATTAAGCGCGACAAATCGGTAGAAGGTGGCGACAAAGAAGTCGGTCATAGCGTCCCCATCATAAAGACCGGCCGGTTAATCCTGAAGTCGCTTGAAGGTCAAACTGCGAAGGTTGTACCCCGATCCACAGCGCACAAAAAGCATTTGCTCCCCCGCCTTCAAGGTGACAGTGGTGGTGAGATTGACCCAATCTTGCCAATTGGCGGTCGACGTGGTGCGAAGAATCCCTGTGATGTCATCACCGCCGCATTCAATGCGGACATCACCTTCACCCCCAGCATGGCGGACCACGAGTTCGTATCGGCCAGTCTCTTTCACGTTGACGGTGTAGCGAAGCCACTCCCCACTTTCGATCCAACTGACAACAGACCCACCTTCGGAACTGGCCTGAATGTCCACGCCTTCACGGGGGCGATAGAAGCCGTCGATATTGTCGGGGGCCGAATCGTGGTAGGCCACACCTTCGCCGCCATGGTCAAAGTCCACCAATTCGATCATCCCGGGAATGGCGTGGGGCTTGCCCAAATACGGGCCTTCAGGCATCGTGATTTCGGAAAAGCGTTGACGCGGTGCCGGTGCCGATTGCGGCTTCGTGCCATCCAAGAACACATAGTTCGTGGCGATGAGATTGGCATCGTCAGCACTGGCAACCATGATCTCTTTGGTGAGCTCTCCGGCAAGCTCTTGGGTTTCGCTTTGCACCAGGTGCCCACCTCCACCAATCGAACGCAGCACAACATCACCACTGGGAAGTTCGATCCATTCGAACGATTCGCGTGGACCGATGGTGGGCGCTACGGGAGTCAAGGCATCCGTAGCGCAAGCCGCCGAGACATACCAACCATTGGCCGCTTGAAAAGCCACAACACCAGGACGCACATGACGAAGAACGAACTGTTCGTCGGTGGCGGCTGTGAAGGACGATCGATCTGCCCGCAAATCACCGCCATCGGGAGCAGAGACAAAAGCACTGCGTCCACGATCGAACATGGCCACGACTGAACCGTCTTCTGGAATCTTGGGGCTGCCACTGGCTGGCCATCGGCAGTCTGGGTGATCGGGCGTCCACACCACGCCGGCCCGCTCCAACCGGTAGGCCAAACCTGGCAACTCGGCATCATTGGCGGCCAGCCACTGGAATTGCAGCCAACCGGTGTGGTGCGATTCAAATGCCGCGTTGTACGACTCGTCGTCTTCGATGCTGGGGTCGGGCACGGTGTCACCGGGCCAGAATTCAGTGCACAAACTTGCCGGGAAGTCTGGTGTTTCACGCAACAGAGTTAAACACGCTTCGATGCCCTGTCGGGTTTCGTATCCGTGCCAGGCCACCGCGGCGTTGGACCAATCCACACCGTGGGTGGTGAGGTACCGAACAGCATCGGAGACCGCACCTTCGTAGCGGAATCCCATGTACGACAGCAAGAGCACCATGGTGTCCGGCGCGGTGGCACGGATGGTCTCGTACATGAGAATTTGGTCTTCCCAATCCTTGGGCACCCAGTGCGCGGCCGTGAAGTGCACGGGCTCGTTCTTGGACTCAAACAGAACATGTGTCCGGTCTTTGTACCGGGGCCCATAGAACCGCCAGAAGTCCAGGATGAAATCCATC
>PAFA01000053.1 GCA_002700845.1 Phycisphaerae bacterium
CGTGCTGCAAGCGTTTCGAGTTGAAGAAGTTGCTGACTGACATCCACCTCAGAATCTCTTGCCAGCTGACGGATCTGCTCAATCTGCTGCTCAAGCTCAATGAGAGGCTTCTCAAACTCAAGCAGGGGGCGACGGACCATGACAGCGGTAAGGAGGGGGGACTTAAGCGGCAGCAATTTGAGGCTGGGGGTTGAAGCTCAACGTGAAGAAGCCATGACGAGCAGCTAAAACATCGATGCAGTCCAGCGTCTTGAGAGTCTCAAAAATAATCGAGATGAAGCCACCCAGAGCTGTGAGGTTACGTTGATGACCTAGCGCTAGGCCAAATCCATAGTGTTAGGTACTTTTCACTGAGCCGTCTTAACCGGAAGCAGCGAGAACCAAGAAAGAACACTCAACGTTTGTCTATAGAAAGTTCATCTAACGGGCTCGAACGCGCGTTAGATGAACTCTCAAGGCAGGAATAATCACAGGACATAGGGCTTCAGACTCAAAACATCTCAGCCCAGATGTGTGTGCTCATCCACGAGACCCTGACTCCTCTGACCTGGTCCGCAGATCGAGGACTGCAGCTCTGGCAACAAAGTTGGGCCTTGCGCAACTCCAGCGATCCTCCCTCCACGGTGCTGATGGATCTACGAAAGCGGCCTTTCATTGCAAAAACAGACCACGATTTAAAAACGCTACTGTCTAACACTGAACTCAAGCGTTGGCGCGAGCTCAAGCGAGCCAATGATCGAGAGGACTACCTCGCGCGCACAGCATTGCTTCGAACCCTGCTCGGACAAATGCTCCATAGGAAGGCTTCCGCGATCGAGTTCCGCACCGGAATCCATGGCAAGCCTGAACTGATCGGGAACCAAAGGGTTCAATTCAACATCTCCCATTCAGGTGCTTGGCTTTTGATGGCCTTTCATCCCAACCAGCAGGTTGGGGTGGACGTCCAAAAGATTGACGACACCCTGAACTGGAGGCCCATTGCTGAGCGCTGCATCGCCAGCTCAATAACCGAGACAATCCTGGAACAGCCAGAATGGCACCAACAGGAATACTTTATTAAATATTGGTGTGAGCTCGAAGCGCTCCTGAAATGCCGTGGACAAGGCTTATCAGGCCTCAACCGCGATGATCCCTCTGCTCGAGCTAAAGAGGAACGCCTCTGGACTGTGCGCGTCCAGAAAGGGTACAGAGCCGCTGCAGCACAATCTCCCAATAGATTTAGCACTCAATCGTAGAGGAGATGGATTCAAGATCACACTTGAATTCTGATTCATGAATTGGATGGACGCCAGGACGAAGCGGACGAAAACGAAATAAGTAAAATCCGTCCACCGAGAAAGAGGATGAAGTCCAATTCAAATCTTTGATTTCCTCTGAAAGCACCGGCAGACTGGCTCTGTTGTAGACGGTTAAAAACACTCGTCGGCCGTCAAGGCAAATTGGACTCATTCTCACCACTAACCTGTGGAAAGCCAAGATCAGTCCATAACGAAATTCAGTATCTGGATCTCCTACCGGAAGCAACTCAGAATGCACAAACGATTGCGGAAAGATTTTACGCAATCGAAGCAAAGTAAAAATATAAAAATGCAGAGCTAAGTAATAAGAGTTGGTGCGCTCATCAAGATCTGCATAAATCTCATTTGTATTTGAAGGAGTATCTATCGAGCGAGTCGTAAGGAGACCATCCACCCGAACGTCTGGCATTTTTGGGGAAGATAAAAGCCCATAATAACGAATGCCAAGAATGTATCGCCCCTGTGGCAACAATAAATTACTCCATTCTTTTTCAGAATCTACAGTCAAAGAGCTAAACTGAGTCACTGTTAAGAAATCAGGAAAGCGATAGATAACAGCAGTCCAAGATGCCGCACTAAGCAAACAGATTGAGGTGCGAATAGATAGCGATTGAGAAACTTTCAACGGCCCGAGAGTACCAATTAGGGCATGGGTGTTCCACCTCGGCCCCGTGGTCATTAGCACTGGCAGGCTGATTGGCATCTTCAACGTCTCGCGGTTCAACAGACGCCAATTCGTCGCGCGACTCCCCAATCGAGACTGAAAGCGACGGTACAAGCGGCTGATCAGCAGGCGATTGACGCGATAAAAGCAAAATGAAAGCAATGCACAAGGCAACTCCCACAACAAGTCAAGACAGAAAAACTGCTTTGAGCTCGTCAAAGAATTGAGGCGCAGCAACGAACGCATTAGGGCTGAACTTGGCGACTACTGACCAAATCCCCTGATCCAAGTGAGGAAGGTTGAAGCCCGCTGGCTATCAATACCTCGGAGACGATGGCCAGCGGTGCGTCGATCGCAAGGTGATGGCCTCCATCCACCGTGACCCGCCGGGCACCCGAAAGGGACTGACGCTGTGCCTGAAGGTCATCTTGCCGATTAAAACGACTGTCGCGTCCGTAAAGAGCGGCAACCGGGGTGTCGACTTGAGCCAGCAACTGGAGATATGAAGATCGACTGATCGGACCGCCTTGAAGATTGAGGCTGGTGCGGGACTGAAGAACAGGATCCCAGCGCCAAATCAAACCATCTTGGTGCGCGCAGGTTCCACGCTCTACCAAGCGACGCGCGAAGGGATCATCAAGATTACTCATCACCTTTTGCAACTTGACTGCCGCTTCATCCAACGACGCCATCGAGCTATGGCGAGGCCTCGTCTTGCGGTAATCCAAGAGAGTTTGAATCGCCGTCCGAGAATCAGCGTCTTCATCTGAGCTCGGTAAAACAGGTTCCACGAGTACAAGGTGACGAACTAACTCGGGCCGGACACTGGTGATCACTCCAGCCAAGACTGAACCGAAGGAATGTCCAACAAGGATCGCCGGTTGATCGAGGTAATGGTCCAACAATGCCACTCCATCAGCAATGAAATCCATCAGCTGATAAGACGCAGAGGTAGGGATCGATTCCGACAGACCATGACCTCGTAGATCGGGCGCAATAATCCTTAGGCCAGCGGCAGCCAAGGGCTGAGCAACCAAATCCCAAATCAGGCTTTGGTCAAGGATCCCGTGAAGACAAACGACTGGTAGTCCATCCTTTGGCCCCCATTCACAGCCTCGTAATTGAAGGCCCCCAGCGCCTTCAAAATTAAATTCACGAACAGCAGAGGAGGTCGATTGAAGCGTCAAGCCAACCTCAGTTGCTTGCAGAGACTGCTTTGGAATTTCATAGCCAAAGCCTTGGGCTAGCTCAACAGTCTCGTTGCTGAGCTGATGTGGAAAATCAAGCCCCCTCCACCTTGACGCTAATGATGAATCGATGGAATCATGCTGCAGGAAATTGGGATCACCAACACCCATTGATTGCTTGTGCAATCCATCCGTGAGGCGCCCCTCTTGATAAGGATTTAACATCGCCAAATCAAAAGGGATATCAAGAAAATCAGAAAGAGATCTCAGAGAAGACTCTGATGAAACAACAAGGTCTTCATAACGAATAGCGAAGAATTGCTTAGCCCCTAGCCGCCGCTCAAGGGACTTGATATTTGAATTAGATTGACGCCAAATATCTTCGGCCAAGCAGTAGGGGTCATCGCCTTCAAAACCCAAAAGGCGATCCATTCTCATCTTCACAAATGATTGGATCACGGGAAGAGGATGACGAATCAGATGAATAATCCGAAGCTCCTCAAACATGCCTTCAAGCTGTTCTAAGACCGTGAGATTCATACCGTAGCTAGGGGACTTATCAACAAGAAGACGTCCTGAACTATGACTCTGAATGTATCGATACACCTCTGAGATTGGCATGGCTTCGCGCTCCCATCTGCTGACCAAGTCAATACTTTGCTGAGCGGATCGATCACCGATATCCATTAGCAATCGCTGCAGCCCCTCTCCAAGATGCGATTCATCAAGATCATTCCTTCGATCATCCATCGTCTCGAAAGGAAGAAGGTGCAGCTCAGGTGGTGAGAGCAACTGGGGATGACCTGCAAACATCACGCGTAAGAGGGTCGATCCCGCACGTGGGCTGGAAAGGATAAAGCAAGCCTTGGGAAGTTTTTGCTGTAGTGCGGGACGCTTTTTAATTGCAGCACCCCAACGAATGGCGGAACTCAATCCAATTGAGCCGCGATCACTTAAGGTCGATTTCTCAGCATGATGACGCTCGTATTCCCGAGCCAAATAACTTGACAGATCCACAATTCGTGGATGTTCGTAAACCTCTCTGGGGTAAATCATAAGCCCAAAATCTTTCTGAATGCGGCTAATGGCATCCATCACCATCAGGGAGTCAGCGCCGGATTCCAGGAGATGGGTTTCAGAAGTCAGCATTAACGCTGAATCACCAATCAACTGTGTCAACGTCGTCAGGAGATAGTCGCAAAGGAGATCGACTCGCTGCTCAGATGAAAGCCCTGCAAGTCGATCATGGGCCGGACTGGACGTGTCGCCTAAGTGCGACACAGAGCCATCGCTGTCAGGCAAACCACCGATCAGGGATAGTGCCTGCTTATTGCTAAAAGCCTGAAGAAACAAGGCTTGCGGACGCCCCTGGAGTGCAGCAATCAGGCGATTCCAATTGGCCTGGAGAACAGTGACAACAGGGGGAAGAGAAGAGGGCTCAGTGATGCTCCTCTGCATCATCGATGCCAGCAGGGAGAGGGCCTTTGAGGGCGCAATCGGCTCGAGACCAGCCGCTTCCAGATGAGTCTGGACCACTGACGAGGCGGCCATCCCAAACTCGGCCCAGGGACCCCAGTGAATGCTCAAGGCTGGCAAGCCCTGCTGAACGCGTCGTGTAGCCAAAGCATCAAGAGCGGCATTCGCTGCTGCGTAATGACTTTGACCAGGGGAACCAAGGATCGCTGCTGCCGAAGAAAACAACACGAAGAAGCGGACTGGCTGCTGAAGGCTGAGTTCATGAAGAAGCCAGGCGCCTATGAGCTTGGGTCGTATAACTGAATCCCACTGCTCATCACTCAAGGAATCAATCGCACCATCACTCAGAACTCCTGCTGCATGAATAATTCCGATCAATGGCTGTGAGATCGCTGCAAGTTCTTGTTTGATCGAAACAAGAACCTCCGAATTGGTGATGTCTCCCTGGATCAGGCTGACGAAGACTCCAGAACGACGCCAAGCTTCAAGGCGCGCCTGCTTTGCTGAGCTTCCTTGACCTCGAGCAATCAGAAGGAGGGAACGGGCACCCCTGTCAATGAGATCCTGGGCCACCTCCAAACCCAAAGCACCCAAGCCACCGCTGATTAGAAAAGCACCTTCATCCAAAGCAAGGATTGGCGAAACCTGCGCATCACCAGTCTCTGACCCTGAAGCCAACTGCGGACCAGGAACTAACCTGGCAACGGATCGAACGCCCTGACGCAAGCAGATCTGTAGCTCACTGGGGTTGCTGCCAGGAACCTGTTGGAGTTCAAGTTGCAGACAGCTCTGAGCCTCAGGGCTCAGAGCGTCATACAAATCGATCATCCCTCCGAACAGCTCAGGGTGCTCGAGCACCAAGCAACGGGCAAAACCCTGCTGTAAGGCTGCATCAAAACCAGCCGTGGTGGGTGTTGAAGAGATCATCCAAACGCGAAGAGACGGTGATGAAGAGCGCTTCAACAGCAGCGCCTTTACTAGTGCGAGATGACGCCGAGATGCATAGATCGTCGCCTGCAGGTCTTCATCAGCTCCGACGTATTCGCTGACATCGAGAAGACCAAGCAGTGGAGCTCCGGAATCAGAGGAAAGCGAGTCAAAACAACGTTCCCAGTGCTTGTTCTCAGAAAGATCCAGCTGGAAATGATTGCTGGAGAGTCGCTTGTATTGCGCTGCTGAGGTGATGCGAACACAGCTTTGCCCTATGGGCAAATGCTCAACAAAGGCTGCCGCCCAAGAATTTGAAGATAGAAGCAGCCATCTGCCCTCACACAGATCGACCGGTGAAGCATTAGTGGGGATAGACGCTTGATGCCATTGCTGAACCTGCAGCTGGGGTTCCAATGACTGCACTGTCAAAGGCTGGTGGGAGCCCAAAGGTTCCAGCCCTTCAAGCCAATGACGTTGGTGCTGCCAGGGGTAAGTGGGAAGCAGGGTTCGACAACGCTGATAGGGACGATCGAAGGCCTCCCAATCGACCCAGACCCCACGGCAATGAAGCTGCGCCAAGCTCTCCAGCAACTGAACGGAATCGGAGCGGCGTGGATGAAGGCTGGGAAGCCACAGGAATTCCCCTGCGGCAGAGCTGACCGATTGATCCTGAAGGAGTCCTGATTGAGCCAGGTTTAATAGCGTGGGTTTAGGACCAATTTCGACAAAGATTGAAAGACCTTGATCAAAAAGAGCCTGAATGCTTTGGGAGAAATGAACCGGCTCCAAAATGTGTTGACACCAGTATTCAGCCGACGCAAGAGCATCACCAATCGGTTCATGGGTGACATTTGAAATAATTGGAATTGTGGGCTTGCTGTACTGAATCAACTGAGCAGCAGAAAAGAAGGTCTCCACCATCGGCTGCATCAGTGGCGAGTGGAAAGCTTGGGATACTTGAAGCTTTCGGCTGGAGATTCCCTCTTGATCGAGAGAAGAAGCGAGCCGATCAATCGCTTCTAGGTCTCCTGAAAGAACTACGTGGGTGGGACCATTGAAAGCCGCAATGACCAAAGGCAACGCATGCTTCTCAACAACCGCTAAAGCGGTTTGGGCATCTGCAAAGACGGAGAGCATTCCGCCTGAGCTCTGCACCTCATCCATCAACGTGGCTCTGGAATGAACAAGGCGCAAACCATCTTCGAAACTGAAGACATCGGCCACGCATGCGGCTGCTAGCTCACCAACGCTATGGCCCATCAGCCAATCAGGTTGGATGCCCCAACTTTGCCACAAACGAGCCAGACCTACCTCAAGAACAAAGAGAGCAACTTGTGAATAGCGCGTCTGATGTAAGGGAGACTTTGCCTCATCGTTGCGATCAAATGAAGCATCCCCAAACATGAGAGAGCTCAGAGACATTCCAGACCAAGAATCAGCACTGGTCTCAGTCAAAAATGCATTTGCCGCATCAATGAACTGCGCAAAAACAGGCTGGGTCTCGTAGAGCTCGCGGGCCATTCCAAGGTATTGCGAGCCTTGCCCCGTGAAGAGAAACGCAACGGCTGGAGAGGCGCTCTTAACTTCCGATACATAGTGGCGATGATCAAAAGTCCCGTTGTGGGCAGATTCAGAGGGAGCGTCTCGCAGCGCTTCGATCAACTGGGCCTGGGAGGAGCCAACCCAGGCAAATCGATGGGAAAGGGAATTGCGACCGCAATTGGCGGTGTAGCAAACGTCTGCGAGGAAAGAAAAAGGTATGTCCCTTGACGCCGCATCCAGTTGATCGGCGTAGCGCAAGCGAAGTTGACGAAGCGCTTCTGGGCTATGCCCCGAGAGCGTTAGAACGTGACTCGGACGCTCATGAATCGGATCGGCAGTCCTCTGCAACGCTGAAGAGGGTGGCGACGAAAGAATCAGATGGGCATTCGTCCCTCCGAAACCAAACGAACTGACGCCCGCATGATGCAATCCCTCGCCCCAAGCAACCAGCTCGGTTGGAATTCGAAGACGAGTTCCCTCAAGTTGGATGAGCGGGTTGAGGGTTTGAAAATTGAGATGGGGTGGGATCTGACGATGCTGAAAAGCAAGTAAAGTCTTAATGACTCCAGCAATTCCTGCGGCAGCCTCAAGATGACCAATATTCGTTTTTACAGACCCCACCCAGCAAGGTGAAGAGGACGGATCAGGGCAGGAGAGCGCCTGGGCTAAGGCGTTGACTTCAATAGGATCACCTAATGAGGTTCCTGTTCCGTGCGCTTCTAGATAACTAATATCAGAAGCCTGCAGACTGGCTCTACTGAGGGCATCTTGAACGACACGCCGTTGCGCATCTCCGCTTGGAGCGGTTAATCCATTGCTGCGTCCGTCCTGAGAGACGGCCGAGCCGGAGACAACGCCGAGAACGTTATCCCCAGCATCAACGGCATCACTAAGCTTCTTGAGCAGAAGAACACCACAACCCTCTCCCCGGACGTAGCCATCTGCATCGGCATCGAAGGCCTTACAGCGGCCATCTGGGGAGAGCATGCCGGCCTGCCTGAAAGTGTTGGTCAGAGCTGGCGCGAGCAGGATATTGACACCAGCGGCAATCGCCTGGTCACATTCTCCGTTGGAAATGCTTCGGCATGCCAAATGAATCGCAACCAAGGAAGAGGAACATGCCGTGTCGACGGCAATCGACGGGCCTCTGAGGTCGTAGAGATAGGACAAACGATTTGCAGCAACACTGTGGGCATTACCGGTGCCCGTATAAACAGTGCTCGGAATCGCCCCTTGAAGTTGGGAATAATCGCTGCTGCTGATTCCGACGAACACTCCGCTGCGTGTACCCGACCATGAATCTGGAGATATGGCGGCATACTCAAAGGCTTCCCAGGAAGTTTCCAGCAGCAACCTTTGCTGCGGATCCATCTGATCGGCTTCTTGACTGGCAATTCTGAAAAAGGGAGCATCAAATCCATCAACGCTGTCTAAGTAACCACCGTGTTGACTCGCCGTTTGTACACTTCGACGCCGCTCGTAAGATCGCGAAGATGATTCAGCAACATTGACAACGCCACTGAGACCTTTACTCAACATCGTCCAAAAATCCTGAGGCGATGAAGCACTTGGGAAGCGACATCCAATTCCCACCACCGCAATGGGTTCGCTCAGATCCTTAGGTGATGCCGCGCTTTGATGCGAATCAACAGGGAAAGCCTCCTGGACGAGATAACGAACAATCTTCTCGATTGTTGGGTGGTCATAGGCAAGGGTTGGACTGATATTGGGGATTGCGACACCAGGACGTTCCTCAGCAAGCCAATCCTGCAGATCAGCAGTTAGGCGAACAGCAGCGAGGGAGTCCAAGCCGAAGGATGCCAGAGGCTGGTCAATCGCAATTTGAGAAGCATGAAGCCCAAGCTGGCTTTCTAAGTAATTGACGAACCATCCCTGAAGCCGCCTTTCTTCGGAGGACAGAGAACGGCTCTTATTGGGTAGCGCTGAAGATGTCTTCGAAAATGTCGTGCTTCCTAAACTAGATAGGACAGGAGCAGAAGAAACCGAGGCCAAGCCTGGTTCCCAGGCACCCACCACATGCAGCGTCTTGTCGAGATAGCCCTGCCGACAGGCATAGCGCTGAATTTTGCCGCTGGAAGTTTTGGGGATACTTCCAGTTTTGAGCAGAATGATCGCAGAAGGCACCAGGTTATGGGCTGAAACCACCGCCTGACGGATCGCCGACGTCAGCCCTGGTGCATCCAGTCGCCTGAGGACGGAGCGCTCAACCTCCTGGACGATGACGAGTTGCTCATCATCATCACCAGATGCGATCGAAAATGCAGCCCCACAACCAATTCTCAAGTTCGGATTTGAAGCCTGGGTGGTGGCTTCGATGTCCTGCGGATAGTGATTTTGTCCCCGGACAATGATCAGGTCCTTGCGGCGGCCAGTAATAAAAAGATCGCCTTCATTGAAAAAGCCCAAATCTCCCGTTCTCAGGTAGGTTCCCGTCCGCCCCTCAAGGGAGCCATGGAAAGTCGAAGCCGTTAAATCGTTCTTCTTCCAATACCCTTGGGCGACACTGGTACCGCTGACCCAGACTTCGCCGATCAGCCCCTCCTTAAGGGGAATACATCGCTCAGGATCAACAATCAGAACATCTTGATCACCTACAGGGCTTCCACTACCCACGAGCAAGCTGCCTTGGGACTGCGATGGAGACGCAACGGCCACATTGTTAGCTAATTCAGCAGTATCAAACTCACGAACGACCAGTCGACTGGACTGATGCCCCCCAGTCACAATCAACGTATTTTCGGCGAGCCCATAACAAGGAAGAAAAGCTTCCTTGCGAAAACCACAACGCGAGAATGTGTCGGAGAACTTCTGCAGAGTGTGTGCCCGAACAGGTTCAGCCCCGCTGAAGGCAAGTGACCAATGCTCAAGGTTGAGCTGCTCGATTTGCTCGGGCTTTATCTGCTTTGAACAGAGGTCGTAAGCAAAATTTGGCCCGCCACTAGCGCCAGCCTTGAAGCGGGAAATGGCCGATAACCACCGGAAGGGACGTTGCAAAAATGCAACAGGCGGCATCAAAATCATTGACGACCCGATGAAAAGAGGCTGGAGAATACCTCCAACTAGACCCATATCGTGATAAGGAGGCAACCAGGAAACAGCAGTCGTTCCACCCTTAACCCCAAAACATTGATCAATTAAATGTGAATTTGAGATAAGATTTCCATGGCTCACCATTACACCTTTTGGCGAGCCTGTTGAGCCTGAGGTGTATTGCAAGAAAGCAAGATCATCAGAATAGATTCCAACATTATCCCAATGATTCGACCAAGATAAGTCAACATCATCGGTGGCAATACAATCAATATCTTTACGCTGCTCACTCGCAAGGTACTTATTAATTGAATCTTTTAATGCTGAAGTTGTCAGAGCGATCGAAGCATGTGCATCCTCAATAATCAAATTGAGCCGATTAACTAGCTGCGACGAACGGGGAGGATAAGCAGGAACTGCAACAACATTTGCATACAAACAACCAAAGAAGCTTGCAATAAATTCAAGACTTGGATTGTAAAGGAGTAGCGCTCTCTTTTTGCTCAAGCCTCTCTCAAGAAGACTCACCGCAATGGCACGCGCTCGACGATCGAGATCTTCAAAAGTCCAGCGATCGGTCTCAACCTCACCGTCCTGAAGGAAAGAAAACGCGAGCCGTTCAGGGTGAGAACCAGCCCGATCCCGCAACAGGTCAACAAATGAAGGGAAGTCGGGCATCAAACGACGATACTTAACCGCGATTCTACGAAAAAAACGGTATTTTTAGAATTCAAGGAGTTGGGTAACGAGACCCTAAGTACAACCTCAACGCCGCCACCGTTGAGCCAGCCACGGCAGTGATGCATATGGAAAGAATCCAGGGAAGATAGTTGCCGGAGCTTTCGGGGCCTGAACTTCCTCGTCCCCCTTGGCCTCGAGCCACGCTTAGCTGTCGCCAAGGCATCTCTTATAACCTTAGGGAACTGCTAATCCCAGCTCAGGGAAGCTTCGATCGGACATCATACCTAGATGAAGCGAAAAGTCACAATATTTCTCGCCCTTGAGAGCGTTCTTGAAGTTGTTGATCAGAAAAAGAATTAAGCGCAAAACCCATTTCGGCGGCAACACTGCAATCACTTCTGATCCGGTACGCCCTTCATTTGCTGCATATCCATGAGAACAAGACCATCAAGGCCCTAAGCGTATCCATAGACAAAATGTTTCCGTATGCATCCTGCCCCCCTCCGATCAAGGTTGCGTTGATGCTGCTGTCTGCGTCTTTGGAAGCGGCGCTGCTGAAATTAGGAAGCTGGGGAGGAGAACATTCGCGATCGCATCAAGAGCAAAACCTCAGTCGACTTGAGGGTCAGCCTTAATTCTTTTCCAACACAACCACAGCACCGAACTCAAACCAGCTTGATCACAACCTGAGCACAGAATCCACAGGCGGCCAACTGCTGTTCATCAGGTTGCGCATTAGAACAGACCAGTGGTCCACCACCCGTCGTTCCAGTTGGCGGCCAAGTTCAGCGCTGGCACCACGGCTGTCTCCCACGACGCCACTACGACTGAGGTCTGACGTGAGCCAAGCGAAAGGGGCTGCCCCCTCGAGACTCCAGCCCTCGGGAGGAGCCGCACTGGCCGACGGATCGCGGTGTTCACCATCAACGGGCCGGTCATCGCCTACCAACTCAGGTGCAAGGGCAAGCATCAAACTGGTTTCGGCCAAACCGGCGTGCAATCCGCCCCGTAGCTCATTCCGAGGGATCAACGCATCCAGACCGGGAACACCACTCCACAGGAAGCAGGGAAGAATCGCCATCGATGGCGATTGAACACGCAGTTCCCTCGCAGCAGCCTGAAGCAATCCGATCTGCCCCCCATGGGCGTTGAACAACACCAAGCGCTTCACCCCTTGGGCACACAACTGGGTACCCACCTCGATGATCAGCTGGGTCAACAATCCCGAGGACAAGCTCAAGGTTCCAGGGAAGCCTGAATGCTCTGGAGAGAAGCCGATGGACTGTGAGGGAAGGCTCCAGATCGGGGCGTTTGACGCAAGCTCTGACAACACAGAGGACAGAATCCGCTCAGAGAATAAAGCGTCTGTAGCAAGTGGGAGATGGGGGCCATGTTGTTCAAAAGCGCCCATCGGCCAAACCACGGTGGAACCGGATTGCTGCAAGGCCTTTTCCGCCTCAGGCCAACTCAACCTGTCCAAGCGCCGTGTCGCTGAAAGACCCAAGTGAGCTTGTGCAGTCATGAGCCGACATGCTTCCCATTTCCTGCCAGACTGGCTTATCGAGGATATTGAGACCCATGGCGGGATCAGAAAGCCAACATTCCATAGACAGCAAGGGGCAAAGCCCGGCAGCGCAGCCGCCGCGCAAGCCGTTGCAGGTGATGCATATCAGCCGCAAAGACGAACAGGAGCGCCTCCATCGTGAGGCGGAAGAAGCACGGGCGGCCGCAGACGTGGCGATGGCACGGGCTGTTGAGTTACAGCAGGCTGCGCATAGAGCTCAGAACACAACGGCTAGGCCTCCAACCGTCGCAACCTCGACGGCTAAGCCATCGACAGTTGACGACGACGACGCTCGCTTTGGGACCGACGAGCTCAGTGGCATGAGCATGGCCGATCTACTCGGCCCATCCGATTCGAATGGAAAATCCTCGAAGTCCAAGCCAAGTCCTGCCAAAACCTCAAGTCGAAGCGTCGACGACTTCGACTTTGACGAAGGTGCTTTTCTCGCCGCCCTCGATGCCAACGAACCGGTAGGCACCACAGGGGAAGTGGTGACCGGAACAGTGATCGGGATGGAAAGCGATGGTGTTTATGTCGACATCGGCGGCAAGGCCCCAGGCTTTATGCCCAAAAACGAATGTGGTCTCGGAGTGATCACCAACCTGAAGGAGAGATTCCCAAAGGGCCTCGAGATTGAAGTCTTGGTGACGCGTGAACAAAATGCTGATGGGATGGTTACCATCAGCTGCCGCGCGCTCGCCTTACGTCAGAGCTGGGACAAGGTCAAACAACTTGAGAAAGAAGGCAGGGTCGCGCAAGTCAAAGTCACCGGTTTCAATCGTGGTGGTGTGACCTGCGATTTAGAAGGATTACGAGGCTTTATCCCCCGTTCCCAATTGCAGGACGGTGAAAACCATGAAACGTTGGTGGGCAAAACCTTGGGTGTGGCCTTCCTCGAGGTCAATTCTGAAACGCGAAAACTTGTCCTTTCTGAGAAGAGAGCAGCCACTGCCGCTCGGTTCTCAGAACTAGAGATTGGACAACTAGTGGAAGGCCATGTGGCGGCCATCAAGCCCTACGGACTGTTCGTAGATCTCGGAGGTATCAGCGGCCTTCTGCATCAATCCGCCATTACCGGAGGCAGCATGCGGTCGATGCGTGAAATTTTTGATCAAGGCGACGCTGTTAAAGCGTTAATTACGGATTTGGATCCAGGTCGCGGCCGAATCGCCCTCAATACCGCAATGTTGGAAGGACAGCCTGGTGAATTACTTGTTGAAAAAGACAAAGTGATGGCAGAAGCAACCGATCGAGCCAATAGAGCTCGTAACGTCCTAAAGCAACAGGAACAATCAGCTGGATGATCTCCGCCGAACAGATCCAGAACGATGCGAGTGAACG
>PAFA01000054.1 GCA_002700845.1 Phycisphaerae bacterium
CATGAAGATCAACTTCTGGATCCAAATCATCCCATGACGCGATGGCGGGGAGTTCTTGGATGGTGGGGCCAGCAAAGCTGGAGATGCCCCCGGATGAGTCCATGTTCAATTCTCGGTGAGAAGAGTTGTTTGAAGCATCACCGGTGTCGTCTGGTGAGTCATCCGGGCAGATGTATTGACCTTCCATGAAATAGACGGCGCCCAGGTTTTGCGAAGGAATCACATCTGAAGATGGGACTCGGCAGCGGCGAGCGGTCGAACCGGAATAGGAAGGGTTGGCTGGTGGATACGGGAAAAAGCCAGTGGTGGCGTTCACTTGGTACTTGGGACCCAGTCCGCCTTGGGAGCCGTTTCGACTGGCGGTGTAGGGATCAGAGCAATTGATGCCGAGGGTGGTGCCATCGGTGCTTTCGCAAGGTCCGCAGTCCGAGAGGGACAATGCAAAGAATCCGTGCTTGAGCCAGCCCATACCGAGCTGCTCAAATCGTCCGTCTTTCCAGCGGTACATGTTTTGACCAATAACCGGGTGGAGGTTGGTGTTGGACTGCCAAAGCAGTGGGACGTCACCTTGGTTGCACGACGTGGTGCCCAACGCGTACGCGTGGTAACCAGCATTTGGTGCGTAGTTGGCATAGGACTGAAGGTCCCAAACAATGACGTCCGGGTTGCCTCCCAGTGGTTCCGCAACAAGCTGTCCTGAAAGCCCTGCATCAGTATTCGGTGAAGTGCTGAAATCAGCAAAGCGTCCGGCTGCCGCAAGGGCAACTGCAGATGCGGCAAGAATGGCAACAGGTCGGCTCGTCACGATCTTCCTCCAAAGAGCAATTCAATACCCCAGACAAGACACTCGTCTTTCTGGGGTTCTCAGATGTACCAGACTAGGACCAGACGGGGGGGACGCCACGCAGAAACGGTCAATCTGAACATCCAAGTCCGGATATCCTGTCAGGTTCACATGCAAAGGAAGCAAACCGTGTCGGAATACTGTTCTATTCGTGATTTTGATCCTTCTGGTTCCCGAGTTTTGGTCCGGGTTGATTTCAATGTGCCGCTCAATGAGAACGGTCAAGTGACGGACGATCGTCGCATTAGAAGCGCTATTCCGACAATTCTCGCCATTTTAGACCGTGGTGGCAGCGTCATCATGATGAGTCACTTGGGTCGACCCAAAGGCGAAGGTTATGAAGCCAATCTCAGCATGGCTCCAGTGGCCACCCGATTGTCTGAATTATTGGGACGTTCAGTTTCAATTCCTGGTTCTCTGCCGACTTCTCCAGAAGCTGTTGCGGCCGCGGAGCATCTGAAGCCTGGCGAAGCGTTGCTCTTGGAGAACCTTCGCTTTGAAAGAGGGGAAAAGAGAGGCGACTCAATATTTGCAGGCGTTCTCGCCAGTATGGCTGACGCGTACTGCAATGACGCATTCGGAACGGCTCACCGTGCGGACGCATCTATGGTTGCAGTTCCCGAGGCCATGAAGAACCAGCCGAAACTGTTGGGCTGTCTGATGGAAAAAGAAGTGGAGTATCTCGGCCGACGGCTTTCGCATGCCAAGGAGTCGGGAGGATTTGTTGCCATTCTGGGCGGTGCCAAAGTCTCTGACAAAATCCCGGCCATTCGTAATTTGGCTGGCAAGGTCGACACCATGCTGGTTGGTGGGGCGATGGCCTACACCCTGTTGGCTGCTCGAGGAAGCAAGATCGGAGCCAGCCGCTGCGAGGAAGAGATCTTGGAAGCATGTCGTGACATGCTGGCCGAAGCTGAATCCGCTGGAACCACTGTTTTGCTGCCGAGCGATCATGTTGTGGCCGCCGAGTTTGATAAGAATGCAGAAGCATCGATTTCAGTGGGTGATATCCCAGATGGAATGATGGGGCTCGATATTGGTCCGGAGACCTGTCAGACATTCATCGGAGTCTTGGCTGAGGCCAAAACCATTGTTTGGAATGGTCCCATGGGCGTTTTCGAGTGGGATACTTTTCGTTCAGGTACTGCTGCAGTGGCTGAGGCCGTTGCGCGGGCCTCGGAAGGTGAGGCCATCGGCATCGTCGGCGGGGGAGATACTGCCGCCGCAGCCGAGCTCTTGGGGGTTGCGGAGCGGGTCAGCCATGTTTCCACCGGCGGTGGGGCCAGTTTGGCCATGTTGGAAGGTTCCCCAATGCCCGGACTCGCAGCGGTCGCCGGGGATTAAGGCCACAAAACCCCGTACAGTGTGTGATCCCACTTGGAGATCTTTGCCCATGATCCGGTTCATGCTCACGTTGCTGCTGTTGACCAGCCCAGTTCTTGCTCAATCCAACGAGGTGAAGCCGGGAACGGCTCAACCGCAGATCCAGACCTCGGCATGGATTCGACCAGCGATCCAAGGCGAAGAGCGTGACGATGACACGTTCCGCATCGAGCAAGATCGGCCACTCTTGGTGTACTTTTTTGGAGTGAAGCCTGACTCTTGTTCCTCCTGCGGGTTGTGGATGCAAGAGATCAGCCGGATCCATGACATTTGGTCCAGCCGTGGATTGCAAGTTGTTGGTATTTCCAAAGAGGGGACGTCCGATCTGGAACGCTTCCTCGGTGAGTACGCCGGGATCACGACCTTTCCTGTCGCTTCCGACTCAGGCGAAAACACCTTCAGAAATTGGTTGGACAACTCACCACGCAAAGATCGTTTGCCCACAGTGTTCTTGGTGGATGCCAAGGGCATCATTCAATGGATTGGTGCTCCGGGTGAAGACCTTGACGCACTTCTCGAAGATTTTGTCAAGGGGCGTTATCACCATGAGCTCACGCCATTTGGTGAAAAGTTGATGAAGTCTGCCAAAGAGGCTCGCAAATACAACGACTGGCAAGACGCCGAGTCGTACTACATGCAAATGCTTCGAGATGGCGAAGGGGTTCTGAATCGCGGTGCCGTTGAGATTTTTCGGCTGTACGCCATTGATCGTGTTGAAATTGACCGAGCGTACGCTTGGGTTGAAGAAGTCATTTCCGAATACGGCGATGACTATTGGCTGATGGCTGATTTGGCCCGTGAAATTGCGGCCGGTCGCGATATGCCTGAAGGCGCCCGACGCCTTGATGTAGCCGAACGTTTGGCCAAAATGGCCAGTCAAGAGTTGTCTGATTCGGACCCCGAACGTCCGGCATTGAAAGCTGCGATCGCTTTTGCTCTCGGAGAGATTCGTGAAGCAGTGAATTTGCAACGTCGGGCAGTTCGCGTCGCTCCACCGGTTTTGAAGCAAAAGTATCGCTTGGATCTTGAGCGATACTTGAGTCAACTCAAAAAGAAGTGAGCCGGGGTGACCGTGGCCTCTGTTATGAAACCTTTTCGTGTTCTTTCCGATGCACCCCGATCGCCATTGGTTGCAGCTTCCATGCTCGGTGCGGACTTTTCGCGTCTGGGTGAAGAAGCCAATGATGTGATGCAGGCCGGATGCAATTTGTTGCATCTCGACGTCATGGATGGTCACTTTGTCCCCAATCTGACCATGGGTCCAGATTTGGTGGCTGGTTTGCGTCGAAGTTGTCCGGACGTCTGCTTGGACACGCACCTGATGGTGCAGTATCCCGAAGGTCTCATTGAGCCCTTTGTTCAAGCTGGTTCGGATCATCTCACGATTCATGTTGAAGCTGAACACCCTCAAGGTGATCCGCGTGTTACGGCTGATTTGATTCGTCAAGCTGGCGCCACCGCTGGCCTTGCCATCAACCCTGGAACCCCTATTGACGCCATTCTTCCTTATGCCTCTGATTTTGAATTGCTGCTGGTGATGAGCGTTCAACCAGGATTTGCTGGGCAGTCGTTCCGCTCGGAGGTGTTGACCAAGACTGAAGCATTGTCTTTGGCCGTACCAAATGGAGTACGCATCCAAATGGATGGCGGAGTTGCTCCGGTCAATGCGGACGCTTGCCGCGCCGCAGGCTGTGATGTTTTGGTTGCAGCCAGTGCAATTTTTCGTGCCGATGATCGCCGGGCTGCGGTTGAAAGCATCCGAGGCCCCGTTGCGGAGCCTGAATCATGAGCACGAAGCCTTCTCAGACTTGGGCGGAGATCTCTGAAGCCGCCAAGCGTGCGGTCCCAGATGGAACCTGGGTCCACTGCCCAGCTTGCAACGCGAGCCTCTTCCATCGTGCTTTGGCGGCAAACCTTTGGGTGTGTCCTGAATGCAGCCAACATTTTCGACTCGATGCCGTCCGTCGAATTGAGACACTGGTTGATCCAGATTCGTTTGAGCCAATGGACGAAGACCTTCTTGCCGTTGATCCGCTCTCTTTTGTTGATCTCAAGGCATACCCTGATCGCATCGAACAAGCTCGGGCCAAGACGGGCCAGCGCGATGCCGTGCGGACCGGTCATGCCTACATTCACGGCCGACGTGTTGTCTTGGCGGCGATGGACTTTTCGTTCCTTGGCGGCTCCATGGGATCTGTTGTGGGTGAAAAGATCGCTCGGGCTTGTGAAGCTGCTGAAGCAGGTGACCTACCGTTCATCATTGTCAGCGCTTCTGGTGGCGCTCGGATGATGGAGTCTGGGTTCAGTTTGATGCAAATGGCCAAAACTTCGGCTGTGTTGGCTCGGTTCCATGAGATGGGGGGGCTGTACATCTCCTTGCTGGCTGATCCGACGACCGGTGGTGTGACTGCCTCTTTTGCAATGTTGGGCGATGTGATCCTTGCTGAACCTGGAGCTTTGATTGGATTTGCTGGTCCACGGGTGATCGAGCAAACCATTCGCCAAAAGTTGCCCGAAGGCTTTCAGCGGGCAGAGTTCCTGCAAGAGTGCGGATTTGTGGATCGCGTCGTGGCACGAGGTGATCTCCGTGCTGAAATCAGTGCCATCATCGATTACACCGGAAAATAAAGGGGAAAGACATGGCGGCCTTCATCGACATGTCACCCGAGCTCAAACGTCCTGCGAACCGCTCAATCCACCCTTTGGTGTTGGTGGTTCTCTTTGCTGCGGGGACAGTCGTGGGTTATGGCTTCAATATGGGGGTTGTTCCAGCAGCTTTGGGTTTGGCCGCGGGGCTGCGTCTTGCTTTGCATCCTTCTAGGACTTGGCGGCACGTGCTGGTCTTGTTTGTGACCTTAAGTGTCGGGTGGAGTTTGGCTGAGCGTTGGCTTGGTGCTTATTCGGTTTTGGCACAGGTTGGCTTGGGGGTTTACACCGCCTTTTGGCCCACCATGTTGATTGTGCTCACTGGCCGAGGTCCCGGGGCGCTTTGGCGGTTTGTGATTTTCGGGGCGGCACTGGATGCCATTCGGGGGATCTGGGTGTTTGGTGGATACGGATTTGACCCTTGGTCCCGATTGCTTTTGGTGAATGATGGCCTGGCCCAGTGGTTGTCTGTGTTCGGACCCTGGTGGTGCTCGGGCTTGGTGTTGTTGCTGTTCACCTTGCCTTGGCGGTGGTCTCTTTCTGGATTGTTGACGGTGCTGCTCTTTGGAAAAATGATCCGACCAAGCGAGGGAGATCCACATTTGGATATTCGATTGGTGCAAACCAATCTTCCTCAAGACCTCCGCGTGGGTTGGGCAACTGAGAGATGGGTCCCAGATATCACTGAGTTCCTCTCGTTGAGTGCCTCGAACCAGTCGGCTGATTTGGTGGTCTGGCCAGAAACCATGGTTCCGGGGTTTGGATTTGAATCGGCGTCCGATGTTTTGGAGCATTTGCGAAAGCCATGGGCAGAGCCGGTGCGCATGGTGAAGGCTTGGTCTCAAAAAACCGGAACTCCGATGCTGATCGGGACCAATATTCGAGACGGTCTGTCCATTGGCGCATCTGGATTGACCTGGGATCGGCAAGTCAATGCCTCGGTTTTGATCCAATCTGACGGAACGATCGAGCGTTCAGAGAAGATCGGCCTGACTCCGTTCGGTGAGTACATCCCGTTTGTGAGCACGGTGCCCAGTTTGCGGGACTTGCTGCTGAAATTTGTACCTGAGGGCAGTCCAATTGACGCTGGTTTGGCCCGGGGACCGGCTCCGGTTCGCTTTGAGTTGAAAGACGTTCGCTTGAGCGCACCTATTTGTTACGAGAGCACGCTGCCTTCTTTGGTGCGATCTTTTGTGTTTGAAAAAGGCCAACGCATGGCAGACCTTTTGGTTGTCTCCAGCAATGACGGTTGGTTTGGCACGGTCGATACCGCTCGAAGTCGATTCCGTGATATGTGCAGAATGCGAGCCATTGAGACCCAAACCCCGGTGGTTCGAGTGGCCAACACCGGCTGGACTGGGCTCATCAATTCCGCGGGGGACTTGTGTTCCTCGTTGCCGGTCCGCGTGCCCGGTGGTTTGAACGTGACAGTTCCGATTGGGACGGGGGTTCCATGGGCCGTCCGCGGAGCGATGATTTGGGATTGGGGTTTGGCGTTCACCGTTGTCTTGTTGTGTGTTTGCAATATCCGTCAGCGCCGGTTCTCTGCCGGGTGGGATATGCTTCGTCCGTGAACAAAACCTCTTCACTGTGGATGGTGATGGGTCTTCTGGGTGGCTGTGTCAGCCTTTCCGATGACCCCCAAGCCAATCAGTCGTGGCGGATGTCGGGTGCGACCCCGGCCCCGTTGGCCGACGCACGCATGCCCGGTGGGGCGATGCGTTCGTTCTCCCCGGCGACCGATCCAGTCGAAAGGTCTTCATTTTCTCAGGTCGATCAGTCCTCTGCAGTTCAAGGGACGCGTTTGTTGCCTTCGGACCCACCGTCTGGTGAGGTCATCGAGGTTCGTAAACCGGGCTTGTCTGAGGTTTCTCAACCCAACGTCAAACGACAATCTTTGGCGCCAATTCAGGCGGATGAAGCATTGGCGCGTGCGCGTACGATCCTGCTTGAAGCCGCTCGGGACGCAGCGCCTGCTTTGCGGGCACACGCGGTTGAAGCGGCTGAATTTGATGCCACGTTGGCCGACCGGGTTCTTCCCTTGGCGTTAAGAGATGGAAACCGTGGCGTTCGATTCATCGCGGTGGTGGTGGTCGCCCGCCGAAAAGCTGAGGCCTACATGCCAGTCTTGGAGCGACTTCGAGTCGATCCAGCGCTGTCGGTTCGGGCCGCGGCGGTTGCCGCCTTGGGATGTTTCAATCGCTCGGTCGACCGAACGCCATTGGCGGAGGCCGTGTTCTCGGCCACACCCGAACATCGAGCCAACGCGGCCATGCTCATGGGTGCCTTTGGGACGCAGCAGGATTTACGATTGCTGCGTGAAGCATCTTCGGTCCCTTTGGCGTCGGGGACATCAGAAGCCCAACGTCGGATTGTGGAGTTTGGTTTGGCGGTAGCCGCGGCAGAACTTGGGGATCTTGATGCGTTAGAGTCAGTTCGAGCGGGTGTCTTTGCTCCGGAGGAGCAGGGAGAATTGGCGTTGCTCGCTTGTGAAGCCCTTGGCCGATTGGGTGATCAGACCTACGCCGGAGTGCTTGAGGAGCGTGCTTTTCGTGCGGCGAACAGTGAGACCCCCCTTGAGATTGGTCTGGCTGCAGCAGGGGCAGTGGCTCAGTTGCGACCAGAGCGGACTCCGGTCGAATTTGTCACCAAAAGTGCCTCAAATGAACAGCCACTCGTTCGTCAGCAATCCGCAGCAGTGCTTGGCATGACGCCAGGGAAGGATGCAGAACGGCAACTTTTGGCCCTCCTTCAGGATGCGAATCAGCTGGTTCGGGCCTCTGCTGCGGTATCGGTCTTGCGTAGGGGACGATAATTCAACAACAACCGATGTTCTGGCCGCGAAACGGCGGTCCGGCCTGTGCCGAAGCGGCATGGATCCTCTATACTTGGTGCCTCGCGGCGGAGGATCGCGATCTGGAGACTGAACCTTGCACGTCCTTTCCAAGCTCTTTGTTGCCCTTGTGGCACTCTTGACCGCGGCCTTGGTGCCGATGGTTGTGACCTACGCCTACAACGAGGATTCCTACAAAGCCAAGTGGCAGGAATCTCGGGCCGAAATTGCCGCGCTGCAAGGCCGACTCGATGCTCAATCAGGTGAGTTTGATGCCGTGAAAACCGGCCTCTCAACTCGCGCTGCTGAACTGGAAGTCTCGCTTCGTGCTTCCCGCAGTGACGCTGCTGATTCTTCGGCCACCGTTGAGCGTTTGCGTGACGATCTCTCGCAAGCCAACGGCCTCAAGTCGCAAATCGCCAATGATCTTTCAACTTTGGCTTCTGCGGTATCGGCCAACCAAGATTTGACTGAGTCATTGATTGACGAACTGGCGAGCATTCGCCAAGAGGCATTGGCCGCAGAGCGTCGACGCGTTGAACTTGATGAAACCTATCGAGACACCGCGGCACAACTTGAAGTGGCTGTCGCAGCACGTCGTGCACTGCAGGAAGAACTTCAGCGTATGAAGGGTGACCAAGCATCTTCAATGGACATCATTGGTCGGTACATCGCTCGCTTTGGTGAGCTGGATGCCGTGGCTTCAGCTGGCGTGCTTGATTCAGGCATTGAGCCCGACCGCAATCTGGACGCAACTATTGTTCAAGTGCGTCGTGGTGGTGAGCGTAACTACGCTGAAATTAACGCAGGTAGCCGTGACGGCATGAAGGTTGGCTGGATTGCCACAATCGGTCGCGGTGGTGAGTACGTTGCTCGTCTCCGGATCACGGCGGTTGATATCAACCGTGCGACCGGTGTTCTCGAAATGGAGTCCGAAACTGCCCGAGGCCTGGTCTCCGTCGGTGATCGGGTTCTGATCCGTACCAACAACTGAGGTCATTCTGATGGCAAGTTCCTCAAAAGCCCGTCCTGATGTCTTCACTGGCCTTCTGTTCGCCAGTGTGGTCATCCTCCTTGCTGGCACTGCATTGATGGCCCTTCGCAATATGGAGCATGCCGACGAGCGATTCGTCTCCGGTGGCAACGGCTCCGCATCTGCAGGCCCCTTTGATATGGTCCGCAAGCCCTGATTTATGCTCTGGCCCGATGTGGTCAGGCCATGGAGTTCAACTCACTATCCCCCGTGTTTACACGGGGGATTTTTGTTCTGTGGTCTTCCCCTCGAATTCTGAAGGTTTTTCGTAGGATGTTCCATTGACCCTTCTGTGGATGGAAGGTCCTGTGATGATCTTGTAGGAGGTGCAGATGTTCGACCGTTTGCTGACATGGTTCGGAATCGATATGGGCATCGATCTCGGTACATCGAACACTTTGGTTTCCGTCCGCGGCGAAGGCATTGTGCTCAATGAGCCTTCGGTGGTTGCGGTGCATAAGAACACCAGCAAGGTGCTGGACAGTGGTAACGCGGTGGGTTGGCGTGCAAAGGAAATGATCGGAAAAACTCCGGGGTCAATTTCAGCGGTACGTCCTCTTCGCGATGGGGTTATCAGTGACTTTGAAATCACCGAAGCCATGCTGTCGTATTTCATACGCAAGGTCAACAGCAGCCGAATCATGGGGCCTCGGGTGGTCATCGCCGTTCCGAGTGGTATCACCGCGGTTGAAAAAAATGCTGTTATCGACTCGGCAGAGCGAGCCGGAGCGCGTCGCGTGTACTTGGTCCCGGAGCCCATGGCCGCCGCACTCGGCGCGGGACTGCCTGTGGAAGAGGCGCGAGGCTCTATGGTGGTTGATATCGGTGGGGGCACCACTGAGATCGCGATTATTTCTCTTGGTGACATCGCAACCAGCGATTCGGTTCGTGTCGCTGGAGACGACATGGATGAAGCCATCATGTCCCATATGCGGAATACCTACAACTTGACTATTGGTGAGCAGTCCGCTGAACGCATTAAGCTTGAAATTGGAACCGCAACGACCGAAGCAATTGGTTTGTTGCCTTCGTCAAGTATCGAAGTACGTGGTCGTGACAATGTCTCGGGCATGCCTCGTGCCGTAAGCGTGACGGCTGAAGAAATTTGTCAAGCCTTGGAAGAGCCAGTGCATCAGATCACTGTTGCCGTAAAGCGCACTTTGGAGCGTTGTGAGCCTGAATTGGCTGCGGATTTGATTGAATCTGGCATGGTCTTGGCTGGCGGTGGTGGTCTTCTTCGTGGTCTAGACACCATCTTGGAAGGAGCCACAGGCCTCAAAGTTACTTTGGCCGAAGATCCATCCACGTGTGTCGCCCGGGGTACGGCGGAATACCTTGAGAACTTGGAAGAGTTCAAGGATTCCATGGATGGCTCGGGTCGGGCCTAAGCCGGAGTCTTTGCGTGTCCTCTTCTATGGAAATGGGACGCCCACCTTGGCTTGGCTTGCTCATCCTCTTGGTTCTTGCCTTAGCCCCAGCGGGCTTCCGATTTGAATTCACTGGCGAGTTGGCTCGGATCATGCGGCTTCCATTGGTCCCGTTCCAGTGGGCTGGGATGCAGTTGGAAAGTGCCGTTCGCGGTGTGCAACCGCCAACACTTGAACAAGAAGAGTTCGAACTGCACGAAGCATTGATCGAAGCAAGACGTGAGCGTGATGTCTCTCTTGCTCAAACTCAACGCTTGCAAATCACACTGGATGCCCTCCGGGATCGACTCCGACGTGCCGGTGAAATTGATTCTGATGTTATGGCTCAAGCTCGAAGGGTAAGAGCTGATGTGATCGATCGGAATGCGGGCTTTGTTCGCCTTCAGTTGGAGCGGCGATGGCCTACCGCTCTTTTGCTGCAGAGTGTAGCCGTCTCCGGTGGGACCCTTGTAGGGTGGACGAGCCCGGAAGGTGCGAGAGATGAGAGTAGCGTGGTCAATTTGTTGCCCGTGACCGCATCCAATGCCCCCAAAATATTGGCCTTGGTCAGGCTCGAATCTGGACGCGAGCGGACCGTGAAATTATCACCCCGCGATGGGGAATTGGTTGGCTACCTCGAGATTGATCTTGCGCCGTACACCGGCGAACCAGTACGACTCCTTCCCTCCCCTGGTATCCCAGATGTGGCCGTTGGTCTGTCTTTGGGGCGTTTGGTTTCGGCAGAGCCGGCACCTCAGAATGGTGTTCGACTGCGAGAAATAAAAATTAAGCCTCAGCCGCTTCCGGAGGTCCGGGCAGAACTTTTGGTACCCCTGGGTCCGGGAGAGGGCCCATGAATCGAACCGGACTTTTTGCCGCATTGGTTTTGGGAGCGATGGTGCATGCGTTGCTCGCCCCAACCCTGACTGTGAATCTCTCTTGGTGCACGGTCCAGCCTCGCTTGGTTGTATTGCCATTGGTGGCCATGATCTTGTACAGCCCCCGGGGTGTTGCTTTGGGTTCGGCCGCGGCAATTGGGGTCTACATCGACCTGCAGGAGTTGATCCCACAAGGATTGGGACGCTTGGGTCCGATGCTGGGCCCCTGGGCCTGTGGTGGGTTGGTCGCGGCCACGCTCTTGGTTGGGTTGCGGGGGACATTGGTCCGAAAGCATCCTGTCGTTGTGGGCCTGATCGCACTGGTGTGGATTGTGGTAGCGGGCACCACTGCGACGGCTTTGCGGCTGATTCATGATTTTTACGAGTCAAGCTCTGGACTTGACTGGACAAGAACCGAAGCGACCAATCTGCTTGTGTCCCTTCTGGCGGAGGGTATTTGGACAGGTTTGTTGGCGGCTGCGTTGACGCCCTTGATGTCCTCATTCGCTCGCTTGGCCGGGGTTCCGACCGGGCCCTCTCGCCGACTTGGACCCCTTTGATGGTAAAGCTCGCTGGCATCGACTGCGGGGGGGGTGCAGTGCGGACCGATGAAAGATCATGGCAATGGCACAGGCAATTCGGGTAATTGACGATGGGACACATCGGATGGGGAATCTTGCGGCCTACCGCCCTTTATGGACGAGCCATGGGGCTGGTGGCTCGATTCTCTCGTGGCTCGAGTATCGCCTAGGGCGACCTGCTCTGGGGGTTGCGGTGCGGGGATGTGAAGACCCCATGGCGGAGATTGCGTCAACAACGCCAGCCAGCATCATGGTGTCGGCAAGATGGATGGACGCCCGACCGGATGTGCTACCCGCATTCGGAGAGCATGTGGTCTCGGAAGAAGGCGTCCTTTTGGCGGTTCATGCAGACCACGACATTTTGAAGGCATGGTGTGAAGGTAATCTTGAACAAGTTCAGGCTTCAACCACCGCCACGGTAATTTCAGCCCAAACCCTCGATGCCCCTTGGCATTTGTTGGACCTCCTTGATTTTGCTCTGGGAGATCGTCTGGCGGCTTTGGAGCCGACTCCAGTTCCTTCAGGCGTTCATCTTCTTGGCGATGCGCCAGTGCGAATCGAGGCCGGTGCAACGGTTGATCCTGGCGTCATTTTTGATGCCGAGGGGGGAGGGATCTGGATCGAGTCGGGCGCGAGAATTCGGCCGGGGGCTGTCTTGGTCGGACCGGTCCATGTGGGGCCTGATTCCATCGTGCGTGAGCAAGCGGTGGTTCGAGGGTCTGACATTGGCCCAACCTGCCGGGTGGCCGGTGAAACCAATACTTCTATTTTGCAAGGGTGGTGCAATCGAGCGCATGAAGGACATATTGGTGACAGCGTGGTGGGGGCTTGGTCAAATCTCGGTGCAGGCACCACGATCAGCAATCTTTTGAATTCATACGAAGAAGTCTCGGTCCGTTTGGCTCCCGGTGAATCAAGATGTCGGACCGGACGTCTTTTTGTTGGAGCATTCGTCGGTGATTTTGTTCGAACCGCCATTGGGACCAAAATTTCTACCGGCAGCGTGATTGGGACCGGCGCCATGCTGGCCGAAGAGTCAACGATCATGGGCGCGGTACCGGCTTTTGCGTGGTGGACGCCAGCTGGGCGTCGCTACTGGCGATTTGACAAGTTTGTCACTTCTTTGGAAGCCGTAATGGCTCGCCGAGGTCTCAAACCAACTTTGGGTTTGGTCGATCGATTGCGAGAGGAATTCTCCAGCATTCAAAGCGCATAAAAAATCCCCCGCCTTGCGGCAGGGGATTGGTGTGATTTTAGACGCGTCGCTAAGCGACGGGTGTGATCACTCGGGGCAAGGACCGTAGTTGGACAAGATCTGAACGAGATCTTGGAAGTCGGTCGCACCGTTACCGTCAATGTCGGTATCACAAGGGGGTGGGGGTGGGGTGCCCGCACCAGCGAAAGCGCTGTAATTATTGAAGCCGCCACCGCAAGGGTAGCCTTCAAAGATACCAGCACCACCTGCACCACCAACGCCTGCAAAGAGGCCATAGGTGTCAGCAGCAAGATCACCAGTTGCGAATGCAGTACCGCAGGTTTCACCAGCGGAGTCGCCAGCGAAGAGGACGGCGGCAGATGCACACTGAGCTTCTGGAGTAATGATGAGAGCCACGCATGGTGCTTCGGCTTCCACAGTCCACTCCAAAATGCCACCGGCGTGGTTGTATCCGAACCAGTCGGTGTCACGGGTGCCAGCGTCGGCCCAGATGGTTCCGCAGACGATTTCGCCTTCAGCAACTGGTACGTACGGCACGCCGTCATTGCAACCGCCATTGGTGGCTTCGCCACAAGTTTCACCTTCGTCAGTGCCGGTGCAATCGAAAGGATCACAAGGTACTGGTGGCACGAAGCCATCAACACTCATGGTGTAAACGCCTGCCTCGCCAGCGTATCCGTCGACGGCGAGGTAATAGGTTCCTGCCACGAGGTTGGCATCAAGCTGTGACTTAAAGCCATCGGAGCCGCAAGCATCATCGTTGCATGCAAACACATTGAAGGCCGAGTCAAGAATGTATGTCTTGGTGTCGTACGCAGTCGTGTCACACAGCGTGATGGTGATTTCACCCAGCGAACCGTCCATTGCGTAGAACACGTCAGGAGAGGTTGAGCCGGAGTAAGGGCAGGTGGCGTCGAAGTCGTCGGAGTTATCCGAGATATCGCCGGTATCCGAGAAGGGAAGGCTGGTAATTGAAACCGAGCCGTCTGGGAATTCTGATCCCTCGCCATACGCAGCACCTTGCAAGCAGACCGAAGCCAAGCCAGCAACAGCTGCGAAGCCGAGAGCGTTATTGGTGATCCGAAGATCGTTCATAGAAGTTCTCCTCATGAGAATATTTAGGATTCAATACGGCTGACCATTTGCCGCAACGTCTTCAAACTACAGCATCTGAGGACTCATGGAAGGTGAATTTGGACGGAATTACGGCAAGAAGTTGACTGAACACGCCTTTTGGCGACTTTCTGGCTCTCAGGTCGTATTCCTCGGTTCTCGGACGGTATGCCTGTATCAGATGTGCAGTTTACGACAGCATCGGGTGAGATTTTGAGACCTCACTGGTTGCCCACTCCCTGCAACGGGCCATGGTTCAAATGAGGAGCCCATCCATGAAGCCCAGAAAAGACAACGCAGACCGCATTCGCCCCTTCCTTGATTCCATTGAACGCTCGATTGAAGCAGCCAGGCGAAAAAGAACCCAAGTTGACGACGCCAATCCCCAGGTCTCTGGCCGGACGGGTGCATCCGGGCGTCGCTTGGCCCGCCCTCTTCAACCGGCACCCGATCCCTTGCGTCCGACCGAGAACTGAGTGTTTACTCAGAAATTCGTTTCAGCAAATCTTCCAGGGCCGTTTTGAGCTGGGTGTCGGTGTTGTTTGATTCATCTGCTGGGGTTTGAGGTACCAGAAGGTCAGGGATCGCTCCATTGAGTTCCATGTCGCGCGGGTTGTCATCAGCGACATACCAGCCCCGAAATGGCATTCGAACGGTGGTCCCATCTTCAAGGGAGAACGCACCGGTAGAAATCACCGAGCCGTGGGTTGGCATTCCCACCAATTTGCCTCGGCCGATGGTCTTAAAGGCATGGCTCATGATCTCGGCGTTGGAGTAACTTTTCTCATTGCAAAGCAAGTTGATTGGTATCGGGGTGCGTTGAATGAATAAGCGATCTTGGGGGTAGTGCCCAATCTGGGCTGGATCAGCGCCTCGAGGTGTGGTCCAGGCATGGGCCGGGGCCATGATGGATGCCAAGACACGGTCCGTGGTCCACCCTCCTCCATTGTTGCGGACGTCCAGAAGCAGCGCTTCCTTTCCAGCACAAGCGGCAAAGAGATCTCGTTCAAAAATCTCCAGTGAAGGCTGGTTCATACCTTGAATATGAATGTATCCCACCTTGCCATTGGTTGCTTGTTCAACGAATTCAGCAGTAGCCCGTCGCCAAGATTCGTATCTGAGTTGGCGTTCGTCACGCCATGAAATTGGACTGAGCAGTGTGGTGTGTTCTTCCTCATCGCGGACCACAGTGATGGCCACTTCATTACCAATCGTCCCTTGCAGGAGTCGACGAAGCGTTGTGCCCAGGAGTGGAGTGAAGTTCACAGCAATGATTTGGTCGCCTGCTTGCAGTGGCGGTGTAGCTTCAGCCGCGGGCCCGAACGAAAGAACATTGGTGATGTTGACGATTCCTGCCGTGGTTGACGCGTCAATCCCCAAGCGACCCGGTGTCCGACCTGCTCCGGAAGGGACATCGGAAGGGGAACGCACCCGCATGTGAGAGCCGTTCACTTCTCCAATCAGTCGATTGGCAACCCAGTCGAATGCTTCATTGGTCCGGCAGCCTGCTGCCAAGGCAGCGTAACGAGGCACCAAAGCCTCCCAGTCGCATCCGCCCATGTTCGGGTCGTAGTAGGTCTCACCAAGATCTCGACCGATGGCCATGATCTTGCGTTGATTTCGTTCGGCATGATTGACCAACTTGCGTCCGCTGACGCCAAGTTTGGTCTCATCTTTGCCGTCGGTTTTTGAAAGGACAGTGGTACCACGATCAATTCGAAGAAGGGATGTTCCGTCGGAAGAGAAGCCTTGTACGGCGCCACTGCCAATCTTGGTTCGATTTTCCCCTTTCCAATCGATCCGGTGGAGCCCTTTTTGGGTGCCGGAGGCTTGAAACACAATGGTGTCACCGCCAGGGGCGATCCATGGGCTGGTTTCGTCACCGTCGAGTGTGGTCAGTCGTCGCAAACGCAGCCAGGCATCGTCGAGCGACCAGTCCCATTCATTTGTTGGTGCGTCATTCGCTTCACGATCAGAGGCTAATTTCTTCGCCTTGTCGTGATAGGTCTCCCGATCAGCTTCCAGAAGTCGGTCATATTCGGCATCAAGGGCAACCATCATGATGTCGTAGGCCTCAGCTTTGCGTTCGCTGGTGAAGACCAAGAGTCGCCCATCGGCGCTGAATCTGGGGTGCTCATCGTTGTCAGGGTGCCGCGTGATGTTGACCGGGGGCGTGGAGCCGTCCAAACGCATCAAGAAGATATCGGAGTTGAAATCCAAATCGTGCTGGGCATAGGCGATCCACTTCCCGTCGGGGGAAAGATCAAAATCAATCCATCCGTCCCAGTGCGTGAACAGCACTCGAGATTCCATGGTTTCCAGATTCAAATATTCCATTTGTCCCCTGGTTGAGCGGAACACCAAACCTTTGCCGCCAGGTACCGCACGGGGGGAACGGTCCTCAGTGGAACGGATCAGCACATCGGTGATGTCAAAATCCAACGCCTCATGCCAGTTGGTGGTCGGTTCTTCAGTTGCCTCTTCGGATTCGGCGTCGGCATCCTCCTTGGAGGGCTCATTGATTTCTTCATCAGTGACCGGCTGTAAATCCGTACGTTCAAAAGCCACGTTGGCCGCGTGTAAACAACGGGTCCCGGAGAGGTCCGAAACAAACCAGAGTGTGTTGCCGTCGGTGCTCCAGACAGGATCTTCTTCCCGGCCTTCGGAGCCAAAGACCAATCGGGCCGGACGCTTCCCTTCGGCGTCCCGGATGTAGAGGTCGTTCCCGGCGATCAGAGCTACTGTTTTCCCGTTGGGCGAAAGTGAAGCCTGTGTGGTGTTGCCCGAAAGGGATTCCACTCGGTCAGCCATAGCGTCACTTGGTGCCGTGATTGTTAAAGCTGTTACTTTTGCAGTTGTTTCAGTCAAATCGATGCGATGCAGGCGATCCCACCGGTGCGCAATGGCGACCTTGCCATTGGCTGCCAGTGACCAGTCGTTGATGTCCATTTCAGTGAACGACGTGACTTGCGTGGCGTCTCCACCATTTTTGGGTTGCCGCCACAGGTTTACGGTTCGGTCCGTGGCATCAGACAGGTAGAGAACATTGCCCTGCCCATCGCTTGCTGGCCAACCATCATTTCCTGCCCAAGTGGTCAGTTGATTGAAGGTGCCATCGGCATGAAGGCTCCACACATCCGCACACTCCGCGCTGCGAAAATGTCGTCGCGCCCAACCGTCGTAGTAGCCGCCGCGGACGAAAAACATCTGCCCGTCTTCACCAGGAACCGGAGTTGCTCCAAATGCATCGTGCAACCGCGTTGGGTTGCCGCCATCACGTGGGATCTTGTACGGCCGCTCAGATCGGTAGACATCGAGTTCTAAGTACGCAGAGAACCAAATTTGATCATCGGCAACAGCGCTCAAGGTGACCGGACGGTCCAGAGTGGTGAGTTGCCGAACATTGGTGCCATCGGACGACATGCACCATAGGTTTCGAACGCCATCTCGATCGGACTCAAAGATGATCTCGGCGCCATCAGGGCTCCAGGCGCTTCGGGTTTCGTTGGCGGTGTGGGCTGTCAGACGCCGCGCGTGTCCTCCGGAGGAGGACACCGACCAGAGGTCGCCTCGCCAACTGAAGCTGACATGGTCCCCATCGGGGCTCAAACTCGGGAAACGGGGGAGATCAACGGTGGTTTGGGTCAGGGTGATGGCCAGCAGTGCGCAGAACATGTGTACCTCCTCGGGAAGAAGAGATTAGACGTTTCTGGCGAAGGAAGTCGGCAGAATTCTGCCGAACGTCAGTTGCGGGCGCCGCTGTCTTGGATGTGCTTCATGCCACGGCGACGATCACGCAAACGACGTGACTTGCCCACACGATCACGAAGGTAGTACAGCTTCGCTCGGCGGACATCGCCGTGCCGAACGATTTCGATCTTGGCAACCTTGGGGGAGTGCAAGGGGAAGATCCGCTCAACACCTTCGTTGGCCACGATGCGTCGCACGGTCATCATGCGGTTGATCCCGCGACCCTTCATGCCGATCAAGACCCCTTGGAAGACCTGGGTCCGTTCTTTGCCACCCTCAATGATGCGCTGGTGCACGTCGATGGTGTCGCCGACGGAGAGGTTTGGGAGGTCACCTTCCGACTTCAGTTGGTGGGCGACGACGGATTCAAGGATCTCAGTTTGGTTGAATTTCATACCAAGCAACTCCACGCTGGGAACAAACCCAACGAGTACTCCCGGAGCCGAAAGGCTCCGGTCAGAGGTGACTTGAGTGTTGGCTCCGCTGGTATCGCATGACACCAGACCCGGCCCCCTCAGGGGTCACCTGTTGTCGGAAAGGTCCGGACGCCGCTGTTGCGTGCGTTCTTCCCTTTGCCGAAGCCGCCATTGAGCGATCTTGTCGTGATCGCCCGAAAGCAGCACTTCTGGGACCTCGTGTCCTTCCCAGACACGGGGTCTCGTGTAGTGGGGGCAGTCGAGCAAGCGACGCTCGTCTGCCTCCGAAATCGGCGAGAAGGAATCCTCCTGCGCCGAATCCGAGTGACCCAGCACGCCCGGTTGCAACCGAACGATGCCGTCCACGAGGACAAGGGCTCCGAGCTCTCCGCCGGAGAGCACGAAATCCCCAAGACTGACCTCTTCCACTTCAAGGTGCTCAATGACGCGTTCGTCAATGCCCTCATAGTGGCCAGCGATCAACAAGAGCCGCGATTCTTTCGCCAACTCTTCGAGCAGCCGTTGATCCAACGGTCTGCCCTGGGGGGAAAGCACAATTCTTCGTGCTCTCCGTTGGTCCAACGCCTCCACGGCCTGCACGGCGTCGTGGATGGGTTGGCACATCAGCACCATCCCGGGGCCGCCACCAAAAGGTCGGTCGTCCACCTTTCGGTGGCCACCAGGCTCGGCCCAATCGCGAAGGTTGTGGATGGCATATTCCGCCGCCTTGGCCTTCGCGGCTCTTCCCGGGATGCTGGTCTCCAGGACCGGCGTAAACATTTCGGGAAAAAGCGTCAGGATGTCAAACCGAATCGGGGTACCCGACCCGGCGTTGTCGTTCATTCGCCCGCGGCCTCGAGCTTGCGGCCCGGGGTTGGATCGATGTCCATCTTTCGGAAGAGGTCGCGAACGGTTTGGGAGGGTTGTGCACCGACCGACAACCAATACGCAGCTCGATCCGCCTTCGCGGAGTACTGGTGCCCTTCTTTGGCTTGAGGGTTGTACCAACCGATGTCTTCGAGGCTGCGTCCATCTGGTGGGCAGCGGCGATCCATCGCGCAGATTCTGTAGAAGGGGGCGTGGGTGCGACCCATACGCTTCAAACGCAAGACAACCATGGGTCATCTCCTGTGAAAGGCGACTGCTCGGTGACCGGAACCGCGTGGCTCCGCTTCAACGGCCTTCCGGGGATCTTGCTGTGGATTCACAGCAGATGTTCCGAAAGACTTTGCCGTCGCGATTGGCGAATCGAAGATTGTAGAGCCGCTCCCGGAGGCAAGCAACCCTTAGCCCAGGATCGGGCTCCAGAGGGCCTGAGAGAGGCCGACCATCACCCCAGCAACCACTGAGGAGAAACTTTGGAGGTACCCAAAGGCCCCAGAGAGAAACAGCAGCATGAAGGCGATAAGCGAAATGTTTTGCCCGCCGGGTGAGCGAAACAGTTGGTCCACCTCCCGAACCAGCGAGACCAAAATTCGGCCGCCGTCAAAAGGAGGGATGGGAAGGAGATTGAAAAGGCCAAGCAGGACGTTCAGCATGACACCCAAAGCCATCAAGCCACCAAGTTCTTCAGAGAACTGGAAAGCGACCGGCGTGAGGACAGCGGCCCCGATCGCGATCAGGAAGTTCATGGCGGGGCCTGCCAAGGCCACAAGTGCGTCGCCTACCCGACCCATACGAAAATTTTGTGGGCTCACCGGCATGGCGCCCCACGCAATCCCGACCAATGCGAGGGCAATCAGAGACATCGGGCCCATGTGCACCATAGGAGAAGCGGTCATGTGTCCAAGGGCCCGTGGGGTTGGGTCGCCCTGCCAGAGTGCAGCCCACCCGTGGGCCAATTCATGCAAGGTGATTGAAGCGATGATCCAGAAGAGCCACCCGACAATGACGCCGTACTCTCCATTTTGTGCCAATTGGTGCATCCACATGATCTGAATTCTACTGACGCATTCGCCCCTAGACTCTTTGACATGACTGGATTGGCTGATCCCATCATTGGAATCGATTTGGGCACCACCCATTCTTTGGTGGCGTTCTGTGGGGAAGAGGGCCCCAGAATCTTGGGTGGCGAAGCCCTGGTGCCAAGTGTGGTCCGTTTGGGTGAAGACGGCGTGGTTGGTGAACCGGCCCGAAAAACTGCGGTTTTGTATCCCGAGCGAACGGTGCATTCCGCAAAGCGTCTCTTGGGGCGTACCTTTGAAGAGGTTGCCGCCGAATCCAACCGCTTTGGCTTTCCGGTGGTTGAAGGTCCCCAAGGTATGGCCGCAATTGGAGGACCTGGTGGGCACGTGGTCACCCCCGAAGAGATTGCGTCCAAGATCCTGAGCGTCCTGCGTGAACGTGCGGAAGCAGACCTTGGCGTTTCGGTGAGTCGAGTGGTGGTCACGGTGCCGGCTTGGTTCGATGATGCTCAGCGTCAATCGGTGCGAGACGCCGGTCGACTGGCTGGTTTGGAAGTGCTTCGGTTGGTCAACGAACCTACCGCCGCCGCTTTGGCTTATGGGCTTGGCAAAAATAATGGGACCGTCTTGGTTTTTGATTTGGGTGGGGGCACATTTGACGCGTCCGTTCTCCAATTGGTTGGTGCAGAAGGCGAGCGTTTTTTCCGAGTGCTCTCGACCAAAGGTGACACCCAACTCGGTGGTGACGATCTTGATGCCATCGTGATGGATCATGTCACCGGATTGGTCAGTGAACGGTTTGGTGCCATGACGTTTCCACCGGCAGCTCGACAGGCTTTGCGGTTGTTTTCCGAATCAGCCCGAATTCGTTTGTCCCAAGAAGCATCGGCAACGATTGAATTGG
>PAFA01000055.1 GCA_002700845.1 Phycisphaerae bacterium
TCTGATCGATTCGCACGCCCCCGACAGCGCGAATCCGCACGGTGCGTTCGAATTGCACATCGATGACCACGCAGAGCATGCCGTAGAGATGCCTTGGGTCACAGTGCGGTTTACGGGTGGTGGATCCGACCATCCTCCGGAGAATCCAATGCCACCGTTCATGTTGCTTTCAACATCAGCCTCTGTGTAATCGAAGCCTTCGTATGCAATGGACGGCGTACCGGTAGTCACTTCTTCGAAGCTCACTCCGATTCTGATTTCATCGTAGTCGGTGAGCCAAGTGGCACCGCCATTGTTGCCGGAGGCCACTTTGACGCGGTTAAATCCACCGCCAAAAATCAAGGCGCTCAGCGAAGGGTCTGCAACAGGTTCGCCGCCGTCCACGGGTGGGTCGACCCAAAAATCGACGAGGCAATCCTGTGCTCCAGTGCCCGGATCGAGCATGCGGACAACGAGAAGACGTGTCGTCGTATCCATGTTGACGGTAGATCGAACATCGGAAACGAATGGCTGGCTGAATCCCCACACACCATCCGACCAAGCCTGGCCAAGACGAAGTGCTTCGTCTCCGTTTTCACGAACAAGAGTGACTCCTGTAAAGCACTCGAAAAACGGGTCGTGGGTGTTGTCTTCATTCACCGCGGCATGAATTGACATCCAGATTTCTGTTGCGACTGGGTTATCCGCATCAGCTGGTGCCCAGGTCTGGGCAAGCGATCTGATGTTTTCGGCGTAATTGCCACCTTCAGTCAGTCGGTTGCCGATGTTTGGGACGCCCGGAAAATCAAGGCTTGAGGACGAAACAGAGTTCGTACTGACAGCCTGATCCCATGCTTCAGCAAACCCGAGGCCTCCAGCCTTGCCACTTAAGTTGCCAGCCGGATATTCAAAAGGTTCGTAGGCCAAGACTTGGCCGAAAGCGATGCTAGAGGCGGCCAAAGACAGGCCGAGGGCAATGTGATTCATATATTTCTCCAAATGTCTTGTGGCGCACCAATCGCCGATTCATAACGGATATAGATACATCATTCGCAACATCGGACGCAGTGCAAGGGGTGGTGACAAATTCTTGCCAGTTCCTCGCAAATCGTTGACCAGAAGGCTCTCATTGCGACAGATATGGCTGCAGGGCAACCGTTATCGGTCAAACTGATGCGCCCTCCGGCCAGGGTTGTCGCGGGGGAATTTCCTTCCATAGATTCGCATATGCGTCTGAGGGGATGGCGAGGTATCCGGGATAGCTTCTGCGAGCGTCCAAGACACGTTGTCGTTCCAAACTCACAACCGTCAATGGGTCATCAGACATCTGCACCTTGCCAAACGGATCGATAAGCACCGATGGCCCTCCCAGTGGAACCCCGCTTTCGGGTTCAGGCCTGTTGACGCTGGCGATCCAGCACCCAGTGGTGATGGCATTGGCGCGCCAGATGGTGATCCATCTTTCAAGGAAGGTTTCTTCAGTTGCTCTTGGGTTCAAAATCAAATCGCACCCAAGTGCGGCCAACATTTGGCAGCCCGTGGGGCGTTGATTGTCCGAACATATCTGTCCCCCAATTCGCCATCCGGCATGTTCTGTACAGCGGATCCTTGCCCGCGAAGGGTTGTAGTGGGCAGCCTCTCGAAAACCAGGCTCATCAGGAATGTGCATTTTGCTGTACCGAAGTTTTTCATTTCCCTTGGAGTCCCAGAAGACTGCGGTGTTGAGTCGGTTGCCTTCCTTGCAGATTTCAATGGATCCGCCGAGAAGAGCAATCTCTGCAGATCGCGCCGCTGCGGCTTGTCGGGGCTCTCGGGGACCGCCCATTGGCTCGGCGTCGGTATCGGAAATGTTTTTGGTCGCGGCGATCCACGTTTGGGCGGGGCACTCAGGAAGGAGGGCCACCTCGCCTCCCTTTTCTTTGGCGATCTTCAATGTCTTGTCAAGTTCGTTGCTCTCTGTCGGAAAGGTCTTTGCGATAAGGGCGAGATGAAGTGTCATGTGGATTCCTTCGGTCAAGAATTTCACCAACAGTCCGTGAGAGTTCCTCAAACGATGCGATAATTTATGTTCGTGTTTGGGTCTTATTCTGCGGTGGGGAGTATGGGCAAAGATGCGATTTCTGAAAGCCCAAGGGAGGAAATGGACTTGCAAATCTGTGCTTTTTTGTAAATCGGCCATTCGGCTGTGCGGTTAAACATCTTTCTGAAATGGGTTTATGTCCTGCCGTGTCGTCCGGTCTGTTTCTTATCAATTCACTCACACACCCTTAGCACTTGTCGGCGTGGGTCTGAGTATTTTTATCACCCTTAACACTTGTGGGCGTGGGTCTGAGTATTTTTAATGAGTCCATCAACGACGAATCTGACAGCGACCATTGCAATTGCTTCGGCATTTGCCATGTCATTTTCAATTAAAACTGCCGCAGATGATGCCGTGGATATCAGCGGTGAAGTTCAACTTCGGTTTAGCAGTTCTGACGCCGGTGGTGCTGGGTTTACCCGCGCCAGGACAAAGTTGATTTTTAAGGGTGACTTTGGCGAAGACCTCAAGTGGAAGCTTGGCGTGAAGCACACTGGGCTGGATTTTTCAGACGATGAACTCAAGGCTGAAGAGTTCTCCATCACACAGAAGTTCGGTGAAGGTGGGTTCTTAACCTTTGGCGGACAAAAGGGTGGATTCATGGCTGAAACCAATGCTCCTAGCACCAAGCAGCTGACATCGACTCGTTCGAGTGTTAATGACTTCTTTACCACCAGTTGGGGTGAGGGGATCATGCTCGGAATGGATACTGGAACCTACCGGTTGACTGGATTTGTTGGGAATGGCTTCAAGCAAAATTCCGGAACAGCAGTTGACGGCTGGGAAGGTGACATTCAGTTGCGTGGTGAGTATGCAATCTCCGGCGATTTGTCCGGATGCAAGTGGTTGACATCACTCGCTGATCTTGAAAACGCTCTCATTGTCGGTGCTGGATACGCAACCGAGTTTGGCACTTCGGTTGAAGATGACCGGATGACCCTTGATTTGCACTGGGTGACTCCGGAATGGAATGTCCTCTTGGCTTATCTCACTCGATCAGAAGAGCTTGATGACACCGATGGGATAGTTGTTCAGGCCGGAAAAATCGTTGCCGAAGACTGGGAGGCCTTCGCAAGATACGAATCCCTTGACAGTGATTTGTATGAAGAAGCTACTGTGGCGACGGTTGGTCTTAGCCACCATATTTATGACGGAGTAAAGATCACTCTGGACCTCATGGAGGTTGATGGTTCTCTTGATTCGTTTGACGTAGGTAAATCATCATCGGGATTTGCTGGTGGTGGCGTTGACGGAGAGAAAGTCTTCCGTTGTCAGATCCAATACCTCTTCTAAGAAAGGGATCTAAAATGAGATCTATATCATCGAAATTACTTTGTGTCGTTACCGCATCCATCATTTTTGCCCCCAAGGTATTTGGTCAAATTGATCCAAATCTGAATCAGTACCAACCCTCAGGTGCAGTGTCCGGTCTGGTTAAAACGGTTGGATCAGACACCATGAACAATTTAATGGCTTTGTGGGGGGAGTCCTTTAAGACTTTCTATCCCAATGTCCAAATTGAGATTGAAGGGAAGGGATCCTCTACAGCGCCACCGGCGCTCAAAGAAGGTCAGTCAACCTTTGGGCCAATGTCCCGGCCGATGAAGAAATCCGAGATCGACTCATTTGAGTCCTCCTTTGGATACAAGCCGGTTGGGGTCCGATCCGCAATTGACATGCTTGCGGTCTATGTTCATAAAGACAATCCCATTGCTGAAAAGGGACTGACGCTTGAGCAGATTGATTCTATTTTTTCCAAGAGTCGTAACTTTGGTGGTGAACCAATTCAGACCTGGGGTGACCTTGGTCTGACCGGAGAATGGGCCAAAGCTCCTATTTCACTTTATGGACGGAATTCGGCGAGCGGCACCTATGGCTATTTCAAGTCAGTCGCGCTTAAGAAAGGTGATTATCTTGATACGGTCAAGGAGCAGCCTGGATCATCCGCAGTTATTCAAGGCGTTGCTCGTGATAAGTTTGCCATTGGCTATTCGGGTATTGGGTATAAGACCGCTGATGTGAAGATGGTCCCGGTAAGTCCCAAATCTGGTGAGGCTTATGTAAAACCATCGAGAAGTAATGCAAGCAAATACCCAATTTCTAGATTTTTGCTCGTGTATGTCAACAAGTCTCCCAAACGCCAATTGCCCCCCTTGCAGGCCGAATTTCTTCGATTCATGCTTTCTAAGCAGGGACAGGATTCGGTGGTTAAAGATGGATTTATATCGGTTCCGGCAAGTGTTGCTGAGGCAGACCTGCGCTCGCTTGGGCTGTAGGATCTACGACTTATGACCCAGAAGATATCTGGAAGCAACTCCTCTGGGGAACCAAGTCGAGGTCGGTATTTAAAGAACCGAGCCACCGTCCGATTTTCGGACGGTATTGCTCGTTTCGTGATCACCATTGGAGGCTTTCTCACCGTTGGTAGCGTCGCGCTTGTTGCTCTTTATCTGATTTCCGTTGTTCTCCCCTTGGCAGCATCAGGTGAAGTCGAACGGCCAATTGATCTTCCGGGATCCTCGGCCCTTGTTGGCATTGATGAATACAAGACTGCAGCGTGGTCACTGACAGACAGTGGCCAATTTGCAGTTCAAGTGATTGGGCTCAAGCCAGACCCGAGTGCCAATATTCAAACCTTCTCAGATCCGCAACTTCCTGACGGGGAAGTCCTGGCATGTGTTGGGTCATCATCAGGTCATGGGGTAACCGCATTCGCCACGAGATCTGGAAAAATTTTCATCTGTCAGCCTAGCTTTGAAACAGATTTTGTTGATCCCGATTCCATCCCATCCAATCTGCGGAATCAAATTTACGGATCTCCTGCTGGCACTGTCCATGCATTTAAAGATTCCACAATCCAGCTTTCTGGATCTGATCTCCTTCGTCGCCAGACCTTCTTTCTTCAAACATTGATCGATCCGATCAACCTTGTGGGCGAAGTCATTCGTGATATTGCCGTTTTAGACGGCGACGAACTTCTGGTTGCGGCGTTGACCAGTACTTATATGCATGTCTTTCGATTTGAATCGTCTGAGGACATGTTCACAGGTGAGACTACCTACGAAGCTGATGGTCAAGGATCATTTGAGTTCCCCGCTGGATCATCACCAAAGTTTGTTGACCTCACTGCATCTGGTCGTTTGGGCTATTTGGTTGCAGGCGATGGATCTGGATTTCGAGTTGACATCTCCGATCTCAATTCAATCTCTGTCGTTGAGCGGTTCAACTTGATCCCCGACGGGCTCGAAGTGACCGCGCTTGAACTTTTACTTGGGAATCGAACTCTCATTGCCGGTGCCAGTGATGGTTCGGTGCAGGCATGGTTCATATCCCCTCGTCTTCCTACAGATCCGGTGACTCCAGATGGAAAAATTCTGGTCCGGGGTCACTCATTTCAAAGTGATTCAGCCAATGATGCGGTACGAGCTATTGGGGTGAGTACTCGCCAGAGGCTATTCGCATGGGCCTGCGAATCTGGGATTGTCTATGCCTATTCAATGACTTCTGAACGGAAGGTTGCCTCGTTTGGAACTGGGCTACGACCGACGCAGATTTCATTCTCGCCAAAAGACGATGCCATACTCGTCAATAGCGGCGGATCTTTCCAGATGTATGGCTTCGACCCGTCTTACGCGGAAGTGTCATTGTCATCTCTTTTTGCACCGGTTCATTACGAGCAATTTCGTGAGCCGGAATTTAGTTGGCAATCGTCGTCTGGTTCTGATGAGACCGAACCCAAGCTTTCATTGGTGCCCCTTATCTTCGGCACCTTGAAGGCAACGTTTTACTCGATTCTGTTTGCTGCACCAATCGCAATTCTTGCGGCCATCTACACCAGTGAATTTATGGCGCCAAAGTCTCGAATGAGGGTCAAGCCAGTCATCGAATTGATGGCCTCCTTGCCTTCTGTTGTCCTTGGCTTCATGGCAATCATCATCGCGCCGTTTATTTCTGAATCAGTCTCTGTGGTTCTTGCCGCGATCTTTTTTATACCGCTTGCCGTCATTCTCGGTTCACAGCTGCTCCTTCGCTTGCGTCCTGAGGGGGCGGTCATTTCGGGTGCGATGCGTATTGCGCTGGTCTCGCTATCGATGTGTATCGGCGTTTGTTTTGCAGTACTCCTGGCACCACTGATCAGTCTGGCGTTGTTTGGCGGGGACATTAAGTCATGGCTTTTGGCCGTCCCTGGTCCTAGTAGCACTCTTGATCACGCAAGTGGCGGATTGTTTCTACTTGTACTGCCATTCGTATCGTTCTTGGTGGTGCGGTATCTCTTGCCTTTGATTTCTTTGCCGGCAACCTTCCACGCAGCCCTGCAAACTTTGGTCTTCTTTTTCCTGACTATTTCTGCATCCATATTGATTTCTACTTTCATTGCATATGTACTGAGTCTTGCGGGCTTCGATCTCAGAAATCCCCTTTGGAATTTTGGTTCGATTGCTGGTGCGTATGACCAAAGAAATGCTTTGATTGTCGGCGTTGTTATGGGCTTTGCAATCATCCCAATTATTTACACCATGGCGGACGACGCGCTTGCAAGTGTCCCAGGGCACCTTCGTTCTGCTTCTCTTGGTGCCGGTGCGACTCCTTGGCAGACAACGATTCGTATCGTTGTCCCAACGGCCATGAGTGGCCTTTTTTCCGCCCTGATGATTGGTTTAGGTAGAGCGGTTGGGGAGACCATGATCATGCTCATGGCCGCCGGAAATACTCCAGTGATGGACCTCAACATCTTTGAAGGGTTCCGGACCCTTGCGGCGAACATCGCTGTCGAATTGCCAGAAGCACCCAAGGGCGGAACGCACTATCGCATTCTCTTTTTGTCGGCCTTGGTTCTTTTCTCATTGACCTTCGTCATTAATACCCTTGCCGAGGTCGTCAAGATGAGGTTTAGAAGGAGGGCATACCAGTTGTGACTTCATCTTCTTCACTGCCCGGACGATCCTTGGTCCCATCAATCAAGTTCAGAGGTGAATCCCAGATTTGGCTGACTGGAAGTGCACTTGTACTTTGTGGTCTTCTTATCACTGGTTTGGTTGGCCTTATTTTGATTCGAGGATCGGCCTCCTTTTGGCCTCAGCAACTTGTGCATGTCGAGCGAACCGATGGCCAAAAGCTACTTGGCCCGGTTGTGCGGCAAGAGCAATGGGTGCCCAGTGCAGCCACCTTGGCTGCGTTACCTGAAGTCCAATCTGTACGTGCGGCTGAGATCCTTTCAACCGATGGCTTTATTCGTCGTCGACTGGTTCGTACGGCGAACTACGACCTTGGTGAGCCCCATTTTCTTTGGATCGGTGACCATGAAATTTCTGCAGATCTGGACCCCTCGGGTGCCGTTGTTATCGAGCGGGAAACATGGGGTCGATTCCATGGTTGGATTCAGGATATTCATCTCGATGGTCAGCCTGTCTCATCAACAGGCCAAGAACCAAGTTTTGAACAGTATGAAGCGTCCATTCGGCAGCGAACTGAGCAGATAGCTGATTGCAAAATCGAATTGGGGCACTTGTACAAAAAGCAAGAACGCAGCCGTAAAGACATTCGTCAACTCGAAATTGATTTTGGTTTGCCTGATCTCTGGTTTCAATACGCCCGCACTGCTTATGAAGCTGGTCAGGTTGGTTCAAATGATGAGCACACGTCCGCAGTTTCACAATTGCGTGATTTTGAAAAGGCCCTTCGGCCTCCACCTGATGCCAGCTTTTACGGCCAGTACGTCAATGCTGTCGCCAGATCTGAATCGGTCGTTCGTGTTGCCCAGTCCGAGACCACCTCTATTCTTGCTGATATCCGATCCCTTACACAGGAAAATGATCGTCACACGCTCTTGATCCGATCTGCTTCTGGAGTGGATAAAGAACTCCCCATGTCTGAAGTTGTGCGTTTGGTTCGCCCCAACGAGTTGGGACTCGCTGAACGGTTCGCGGTCTATTTTGATCGTTGGTTGGAGTTCCTCTTTGCATCGCCACGTGAAGCCAATGCTGAAGGTGGCGTTTTTCCGGCCATCATTGGCACGGTGCTGATGACCCTGATCATGACCGTTCTGGTGGTTCCACTGGGGGTCGTTGCGGCCTTGTACCTGAAGGAATATGCAACGGATGGTGTCATTGTCAGTACGGTTCGTATTTGCGTGAACAATCTCGCCGGGGTGCCTTCCATCGTCTTTGGGGTATTCGGACTGGGCTTCTTCTGTTACGGCATTGGTGGGTTTCTTGACAGCGGTCCGTCAGAAGTGCTCCCTGGATTAGCCTGGTGGCTGGTTCTTTTGACTTCTGCATTCACGGCTCTTGTTGGCTTCTTCATTGTCATGCGGGAGGTCTCTCGGCCTCCTCAGGAAAAGAACAAGTGGCGTTCGCAACTTGGGTTTGCGTTGTGTTTGGCCTCTTTTCTTGGCTTACTGGTCTGCCTTTTCATGAACCCCGACTTCGGTGGATTTTTCGAGTCGAGTCTGCCTTCCCCTACATTTGGGAAAGGGGCTCTCATTTGGGCCGCTTTTACTTTGGCCTTATTGACGCTTCCCGTGGTTATTGTCTCAACCGAAGAGGCACTCTCGGCCGTGCCCAATTCCAGTCGTGAAGGCTCTTATGCATGTGGTGCTGGGAAATGGCAGACGATTCGCAGGGTTGTGTTGCCACAAGCAACTGGTGGCATTTTGACTGGCGCTATCCTTGCGATGGCAAGAGGTGCAGGTGAAGTTGCCCCGCTCATGCTTGTTGGTGCCGTCAAACTGGCACCAGAACTCCCGATCTCGTCAGATGTCACTGAGTTCTTTGGTGTAAACCGATCGTTCATGCACCTCGGTTTTCATATTTATGACCTTGGGTTCCAAAGTCAAAATTCCGAAGCTTCAAGGCCGTTGGTTTTTACCACCACCTTGCTGCTGATCACGATTATTGCCGTGCTTAACTTCTTTGCGATATCGCTTCGCAAACGAATTCGCCGCAAATATCAAGTTCACGCGTTTTAAAGAATTTCTCAGTGAGGTCATTGATGAAAACTCATACCCCCGGATCAGAGTTCGAAGAATCGACATTGGGAACTCTTGAACTCATTCAGCAAGGCGAGGTGGTTCCGTCAACGATTCACCCAGATCTATCTGAGGCAGAAAATATCCTTTCGATTGAAAGGTTCAATCTCTGGTACGGAGAATCACAGGCTTTGTATGACGTCAGTATGGGCATTCCCAAAGGTCAGATCACATCACTGGTTGGCCCCTCTGGGTGCGGCAAGTCCACATTGCTGAGATCAGTAAACCGCCTGAATGACCTCCTTGACTTTGTCACCACCACAGGCGATATGAAACTGTCAGGAAGAAGCATCTATAAACGCGGTGTTGATGTCATTGAATTGCGAAAACGCATGGGTATGGTCTTTCAGAAGCCGAATCCCTTCCCAATGTCAATATTTGAAAACGTGGTCTATCCACTTCGTATTGATGGTGTCCGAGACAAGTCGCTTTTATCCGAGACCTGCGAAATGGCACTGCGTGGAGCAGCGCTCTGGGACGAAGTGAAGGACCGATTGAAAGACAATGCACTGGGCATGTCGGGTGGACAGCAGCAACGTCTCTGTATTGCCAGGGCCATAGCGTCTCAGCCCGAGGTGTTGCTGCTTGACGAACCATGTTCGGCGCTGGACCCGGTCGCCACTCGGAAAATCGAAGAACTCCTTCAGCAGTTGCGAGGTGATTACTCGATTCTCATGGTGACTCATAACATGCAGCAGGCGCAAAGATGTTCTGATAACACTGCTTTCATGTATCTGGGGCAGCTGGTTGAGTATGGCCCGACACTCTCTCTCTTCTCCAATCCTGCCCTGAAGGAGACGGAGTCCTACATCTCCGGAAGATTTGGGTAATGCTTCCTTTGCACACCTTATGTCATCTCTTTAGACTGCCGATGAACCAACTATGGACAGCATTAATCTGGATACAAAATTAGATCAAATTCGAGGCGTTACCCTTGAAATGGCTAGTTGGGTTGAGACTCGACTTCTGATCGCCAAAAATGTTGTTCATGGCAATGACTTCTCATCGCTATCCGACATTCGTCATGGCGACAAGATTGTCGACAATTTTGAACTCTTGATTGAGAAGTTATGCACCGATGTGCTTTTGCTTCAGCAACCTGTCGCGAGCGACATGAGATATGTCGTTTGTATCCTCCGTGTGATACGGGACCTGGAACGAATAGGTGATCTCATCAAGAGCATTTCCAAAAGGGTTGAACATCTTTCTGAAAATGGTCTCAAAGTCTTTCCGGAGCCTGTAGCGACCGTTGCTCTTTACGCCTTTGAGCAACACTCAAAAGCCACACAAGCTTTAACGGAACTGGATGCCGTATTGGCCCGAGAAGTCTGGGGTTCAGAGCGAGAAGTTGACCGCCTTGAAAAGAAGATGACTGCACTCGTACTGAAATTTGAGTGGCCTCAGTCTGACCCTGATGAAGTTGCTTCAACGACGCACGATTTGCTTTCAGTGATAAAGATGTTTGAGAGGATTTCTCACCTCTCATGCAACATCTGCGAAGACGTTGTTTATGCCGTTGAGGGGACTGTTGTCCGCCATACTCGACCGTAATGAATGAGCTGATCATGGTTCAACAGAGTTCAGCCTCAAGTTCTCCCAGGTGTTCACGGTATGCCTCCCATCTTCGGTGAGAAGAGGTGTAGATAGGCTTGTTGACTTGGGCGTAACTCAGAGTGAGGACAAGCCGTTTGCTTTGGTGAAAATCAAGACACTTTGTGTCCCACTCTAATCCAAGGTGATTGATCATCTTCTTGCTTAGCCTCTCGGTGTCACGAAGGACATCCTCGTATTGGATTTCCACAATTGATTCTGGGAGTGTGGCTGACCAATGATCCATCAGTCTTTCAATTTGCCGATAGGCGAAGCCAATGTCTCCCAGATCCGTGGTATAGGCATACGGGAACTTTTTGGGATTGAACCAGTTCGAGTAGACCGATAGTGCCAGGTCGCGTGGTTCCCTTTTGATGAAGATAAATTTTCCGTTCGGATACATCTTGTGCAACAAACCCACATGCCAATAGTTTTCTAGGTTTTTGTTCACCACTCGAAGTGCATGCTCTGGACTGAACACTTCAAGCTCATCAAGATGCTCTTTGGCGATGGCGTTCAGCGTGTCTCGATCAAGACCGGTGAGGCATTTGGGTACAGGGAGATTGGACTGAAGACGTCGGGGGAGTGAAGCGGACAGCCTTTCAATGTTTCGGATTTCACCAGCACTGTAGATTTTGTCGTGAGCCCCCAGTATTTGTTCCACCAGAGTGGTCCCCGATCGAGGCATTCCAACAATAAAGACGGGCCGTTCGGACTGGCAATTCGATTGAGGAACAACTGTCGCCGGCTCGTTTGGGAAGGCGTTTATTGTCGCCTCTATTTTTTTTAAGAACTCATCTCGGTCAAAGGTCGAATTTGTTGAATCGTTTCCAATGTTCCATGCCTCCATTGCTCGATCCGGCATGCCAATTTTGTCATACGCACGACCTTGGACAAAAGCAGCCGACCGATACGGCGCCGTCCCCGGTGAAGCATGCTCCATGATCCACTTTGCTTCTTCTATGGACAACTGATGCTGTCCCCGGTGGAATTGAAGCACACTTCGTGTGCTTGCCGCCTGAACGGCGTTTGGCCCCTCTGAATCAATGGCATTCAGATCAGCCAATGCATTCTCATATTGTCCCAAACGTTCAAATAAGGTCCCTCGTTCAAGAAGTGCCTCTTCAAAATCTGCCTGCACCCCTATGACCTGATTCAGAATTTCTAAAGCGGCACCCGCCAGGCCTCGCGCAATCTGAAGTCGTGCCAAGGACACCTGAATGGTGGGAGCGTTTGGTAAAATTTGCAGCGCGATTCGAAGATGCCGTTCCGCGTCATGAAAATGCGAGGTTTTGGTCAGTGATCGACCTTTGAGGTTTAAGGCGTTGACATCAGTGGGATTCTTTTGCAGGCAGAGATCACACAGTTGGATGGCTTTTCGGAAGTCCTTTTGGATGAACGCTTGCATACCCGCTTTGAGTTCGTTGGTGATCTGCGTGAACGCTTTATCGGCCATACTTCCATCCTAAGGCGGGGGGGCGACTGGTGGCATCGGGTGGTGACACTTTTGATGGAGGGGAACGCTTTTGAATCGTGAAAGTTGTGCTTGTGGATTATGATTTTTAAGACTTCCGGTCTCCTTGATCGATGTGCTCGTGTTTATGCTGGGATTTCGAATTGTGAGTTGCTGATTCGTAGTCTTTTTTAGGGATATCTCCATGATTCACGCCGTATCGATACGTATGAGAACCATTTTGTGTGCCTTGTTTGTCATTACGATTCCAATTTCTGCTGAATCTCTTACCAGTACCACTGAGATCAATCTTGAGCAGGCCTGGTCACAACAGCCATCCGGATGGACATATCCGATGAGCATTTCTGTTCCCAGTACGGTTCCTCCCCAGGATGGATTTCCTGTCTGCATCCTTCTCCATGGCAATGGTGGTACGGGTGCTCCCATGGTGAATCAATTCCGTGAGGTATTGCCCACTCACGCGTTGGTCGCTCCTACCGGTTATCAGAACAGTTGGAACATCTGTGCAGAGTCAAGTGATGCACCAGACTGGGACATGGTTGGAGATTTGGTCCGCCGTTTGTCTCAGTTCGACAACATCGATAATGACCGCATTCAACTTTTGGGTATCTCTAATGGTTCTGCTTTGGTCAATACGGTCTTCGCTGTAGATCCTTCACTCGATGTTGATGCTTTTGTTGCCGTTGTTTCCCATCTGAATGATTCTCAGTATCACAATGAAGCCTTCCACCGTCCTGGTCCGGTTACGGAACCATCAGATTCTTGGTGTGGGTACTCCTCTTCAGCTGTTCCAGCCCACCGTCGTCGCTACCTTGGCATGAGCAACATAAATGATGGCATCATTCCTTATTCCGGTGGTTCCTCACCAGTTGGGGTGAACTTTCTCTCCGCGGAAGATGCCATTTACCGAATCGCTCAAAGTCAAGGCTTCACCGGCGAAGCTCTCTCTGGGGTACAGCCTCAGATTCCGGGTGAACAAATTTGGGAATACGACTATCTCGATGGTCAGGTTGTCCACCTGCGTGGGTTGGCGCAACATGGAATGTCGCCCGGCCATTTCGCTTATGCGCAAGCCTTTCTTTCACAGCCACCGCTTTCTGATTGTGACGGAGATGAGAACGGTGATGGCGATGTGAGCTTTGCGGACCTTACGCAGGTCTTGGCCGCCTGGGGTCAAGATACTGGTATGAGTGATCTGCTTCTGGTCTTGGGGAACTGGGGTAAATGTCTGTAGTCGAACCTTTGATGAGTGGTTCAACTTTGAGTGGTTTCGGTCCAGTTGTACCCCTCAAGATGTGAGGCGTAGTTCTCAAAGCGATTTACTGAGCTCTTGTAGACCGGCCTGTTTACCTGGTCGTAACTGAGTGTCATCACGGTCCGGCCAGTGTTGTAGAAGTCAAGGCATTTGTCCGACCATTCAAGGCCGCAGAAATTTACGATTTTTCGAGTGACTGATTCCTGGTCACCCACCAGGTCTTCATAGTTGACATCAAGGGTTTCAACTGGAAGCACCGTGTCCCAGTGATTCCGGAGTTTCTTATGTTGTTCGAGCAAAGTGGAAATGCCGGAGAGTGATTGAAGCTCAGGATGTACGTTGGCGGCAAAATTTCCAAGCATGCAGGAGACAGCAATATCACGAGCATTCCGATGCGTGTATATCACTTTGGCATTGGGGATAAGCATGGCGACCAAGCCAAGAAGCCGCATGTTCATCAGGCTTTTATTGACGAAGCACATCCCATCTTCGTAACCATGATTTTTGAGGTCGGATTCGTATGCTGTTGAAAAGCGTTGTCTGTTTTGTAATGACATCCCCTTTGCGCTTGCCGGCCAGCTTGACCACGATCCAATGATTTGGTGCAGTCGAGTGCTCAGCACATGTAAGCTTTTAAATTCTCCAACCCCAGTGCAATCCGGATGTGCATCAAGAATCTGTTCAACGAGCGTCGTACCCGAGCGTGGCATGCCAACAATAAAGACATGTTCTTTTTGACTTGGATTGGGACGGTGACTTTTCTGAAACTGATCATTGCTGAAGCAATCGATGATTTTGTCGATGTTCTGCGAAAATTGCTCAGCGTCAAAAGGGGTGGAGTCGAGCGACTTTCCTTCTGTAGCGTCTTGGAAGGCGGCATCAAATTGCTGCATGGCGTCGTTGACTTGAGCCCGTTGCAGCAGCAACCGTCTTTTAACTTTACTTCTGTTCTGATCGATTCCGAGATCGATGTCACCAATAGACCTATCGAGAACACCAAGTGCTTCTTTATGATTTCCTTGAGTGAGGTGGCACTTTGCCTGAGTTAGTCCGAACAATGCGTTCTTTTCGGCAGATCCTGATTTTTGTATCACTTCCAGTGCAGCAGAGGTGTCCCCTTTACGCTCGAGAAACGAAGCCAGCAAGGCCAACGTATTGAGATCATTGGGGTTGTGTGCCAAAATCTTCTGGCACATGGCAATTGCTTTTTCTGACTCGCCCAATGCGCCATATGCTCGCGCAGCAGTTTTTATTGATTCAATATCTAAGGGATTTGATTTATGTGATGCTTCGGCGTGATTCCTTGCGAGTCCATACAGGCCTTGGGCCTGTCTTATTTTGGCTGTGATGAGGTGTGCGGCATGGTGGTCCGGGGATTGCTGGAGTATTGCCAAGCTCGCTTGAAGTGCGCGGCCCAGATCCCCCTGCTGGTATGCCGCAGACATCGTTGATTCCAACTGCGTAATTGGTGTTTCACTCATGTCCCAATAATGTAGCGTTTCCAGTAGTCCTGGATTTTGCAAACTTTCACCGAGTTTCAGACTGTTCCTCGGCTAAATGGATGGTGTTCGGCTTAGTACTGAATACAGCCACCACACAATCAACGGGGTCCCCGCCATCCCGAGAATTGCCAGCACTTTGATGCACTTTTTTTGGACCTTCGCGCTCTGCCTTCGAGCCCACCAGACAAAAGCAAAGGGAAGAAGGAGCTGAAGAAAGACCATTATCGAATCGTTCATGACGACGCAAATATAATTGATGCTTCAGAACTTTGGCTGGAGATTCTTCACGAAATGGGGTCAATGGGTCAATGGGTCAATGGCGTCAATATCGCCCCTATTGACTTTTTGCTTGGCACCTACAAGTCAGCGTGTCGGACTTGTCTGGCTTGCTGATTTTCTTCGTTCATCATTGAGAAGTACAAGATCCAACTTGGGTGCGAGGAGATTCTCATGAAGGAAAGTAAGAAGCCTTTTGAGCAAGGAGTACCGTTGGCAGAAATGCTCGGGTCCGCAGTTTGAAATCTAATTGCCCTGGTTTTTTGCCATAAAGACTGATCCTCGCATTTGGAAATTTTTACCCCACGCTGGACATCATCATGTCCTCAGAGGCCAAAAGGGTATCGATAATTTCCCGATACGCCCATGCTTGATCTCGTACGTCACGCATTCCCTCAACTCGATTGAATTCACCCAGCAACCTCTTCCTCGCCATCTCTGGGATGCCCCAACTTTCTGTACTCAAAACGGCGTCCAGTGCCGTGGCGTACACCGCTGTGCAGCCGACGTGATCACCTTCGTTGTACAGAGGGACACCACGCCTGAGTGCTCGCTCCAGGAAGGCTTGACACGGCGAAACGGGTGCAGGTGGTGGCATGAGTACACGGTCAATCAAATGCACCACACCATTGGATGCTGAAACATCCGCGGTCTCAACCACGACATCCTCACCGACAAATACTCTTCCTCGAACAAGTTCAATTTCGAGTGTCGTGCCAGCGAGAGTTTTGAGTGAGGTTTCACCGGAGAGAATGCGCTTCGCGTCGTATCGCCCCGCAACCACATGGTGCGTCAGAATTCGCGTAAGGACTTGCTTCGCCTCTGGTTGAAGAAGGGACAGCAGGGTTTCTTCTCCCAGTCGTGTAAAGGCAGCATCAGTTGGGGCGAAGACTGTAAATGGACCGTCCCCGGCAAGTGCTTCCACCAGGCCTGCTGCTTTAACAGCTGCAACCAATGTGTCCAGCCGCTTCGAGCCAATCGCTACTTCTGGGATCGTAGATGCATTCATGCCGGTACTGGGGGCAGCGGTGCTGACGGCGAGGGAGGCGACAAGGGTGCTCAACATGGGTGGGCCTTGGGTTGTGATCTTTGAATTGCCTGCGACACTCGCAGTAACAGAATCCAACGCTAGGCAGCTTGTTGTTTGGTCGCTGAAGTTCTTGGTTATTCCTTTTGGAATCAGGGCATCAGTACGCCTGAACAGCTTCTAAATCATGCCCAAATCAATGTTTTTCAGCACTCAAGGGCAATCGCAATTGGACAATGAACCGGTACCCGCGTGGTGGTCATGTCAGCTCGTGCATGTGCTTCTTGGCTCCCCAGGCTCAGGGTGGCCAAGCGTGTCCGGTCACGATGTGGTGACTATCAAGTCGGTCCACATCGGATGTTGTCTGGAACTCACCTTTGGAGACGACTCCACCACTCTTGGTGATCTCGATACCAACGAATGGTGCTTTCGAGTGCGTCTGGCCAATCCGATCGGGTTGGCGACCAGCCCAAATCGGATTTAATCTTCGAACCGTCAATGGCATAGCGTCGGTCATGACCAAGACGGTCAGGGACGTATTCAATCATTTCTTGCCCCAGATTCATGGCATCCAAGATCCCATGCGTCAGTTCTAGATTTGACCGTTCATTGTTGCCGCCAATGTTGTAGACCTCGCCGGTTTGCCCTTGTTGAAGGACTTGCCATACCGCTTCACAATGATCGTCGACGTGGATCCAATCCCGAACATTGAGTCCATCTCCATACAGGGGAACCTTCTTGCCTTGCATCAGGTTGGTGACAAAAAGTGGAATGACTTTTTCCGGATATTGATAAGGTCCAAAGTTGTTTGAACATCGAGTCGTCACGACGTTCATGCCATGGGTGTGGTGTGCGGCCCGGACCAGCAGATCTCCAGAGGCTTTGCTGGCGGCATACGGGCTGTTGGGTGCCATGGGGCTTGACTCGGAGAATCGAATCTCAGGGACATCCAACTCAAGCGAGCCGTAGACCTCGTCGGTACTGACATACAGCATTCTTCGGGGATCTCCGGAAGCATTTCGGCACGCTTCTAAGAGCACCTGGGTGCCAAGGATATTGGTGCTCAGAAACGGGGCGGCATTGTTTATGGATCGATCAACATGGGACTCGGCAGCGAAGTGAACAACCGCATCGCATTTTTGAATGAGCGGTCTCACCAAATCTCGATCGCAGATGTCGCCGTGGACAAATTGATAGCGGGGGTCGCGCTCGATCGAGTGCAAGTTCTCAAGATTTCCTGAGTAAGTCAGGGCGTCAAGGTTGATGACATTGACGTCAACACAATGGTTGAGAACGTAATGGATAAAGTTGGTACCAATGAATCCGGCACCACCAGTGACAAGGATGTTTCGATATTGGTCATTTGACATGTGGATGCTCCATCTGAGCGATTACGCGTTTGAGATTTCGTTCCCAACCAGGAAACGGTCCGCATATCTCTTCCGTCTCCTGCACATTGAGAACGCTGTACCTCGGTCGCTTGGCTTTCGTGGGGTACGCGCTGCTTTCACACGGATGAACCGTGCAATTCAAACCGGCCAATGATATTGCCGTTCGAGCAAAATCAAACCATGTGCACGATCCACCATCAGTGATATGCCAAATGCCGCGTTGACCTTTTTGGAGCAAGTTGAAGCTCAACTCGGCCAGGTGCTGACAGTCGGTAGGAGTACCGATTTGGTCATTGACGACTTGGAGGCTTTCTCGTTCAGTCGCAAGATGAAGCATTGTGCGAACAAAGTTTTTTCCCCATGGGGCATACAACCAACTCGTTCGGATGGTGAGTGCTTCACGATTGACTTCATAAATGGAAGATTCGCTTGATGCTTTGGTTCGCCCGTAGGCGTTTTGAGGTGATATCGGGTCGAGCACCTTGTACGGTTTTTGATCGTCCCCCGAGAAGACGTAATCAGTGCTGTAATGCACCATTTTCGTGTTGGTCTGTTCGCATCGCCGAGCGAGTCGAGCGGCGGCTTCATTGTTGATGGTATTGGCTTCAGATTCATGATCTTCGGCACCATCAACGTCCGTCCAAGCCACACAGTTGATCAAGATGCTGTAGTTCTCGACCGCGACATTGTTGAGAAGTCTTGGGTCTTGGAAGTCGAGTTCATTCCTGCTGGGGCCGAACCAAGTGATCTCGTGCTGATCAAGAAGGCGTGACCATGCTCGGCCCAACATTCCAGTCGCGCCAAGAAGAAGTACCGGACGATCCTGATCCTGGAATGCGCTTGAGCCGGGCATTACCGATGTTCAACCGTCCAAGGGAATCCCGGTACACCGTCGTAGGGCATGCGTTCTTCGTCCGGATGCTTCTGATTAAACGCTTTGGTCACGTAGTAAAGTAGACCGGCTTGGGTTGGGCCAACGGTCGTAGCGCCATGCCAGAGTGAGGGTGGGATGATCAAGGTGCCTGGACGTCGTTCGCCTGTGACGATTGCCCAACTGGTCTGGTCTTCCGCACGGTAGATCCCTACTTTCAAATGCCCTTGTACGCACATCCAAAAGTCAGTCTGCTGGGCGTGCCGGTGCCATGCCTTCACCACGCCTGGGTATTGCACCGAAAAATTAATTTGCCCCTCATTTTGCATCACGCCTTGCATCTGGTTCATCAGTGACCAGCCTCGATCATCGGAGTAAATATGGCTCGGACAAAAGATTGGCTCGTTGTTTCGCAAAGCCAATTGATATCCCTCTGATATTGAGCCTTCAGCCAACGCTGGAGCTTTCGGTCGCAGGGGGGTGCTCATGGGGATTCATCCTTTGTCGATCTGGTCCGGCTGTTTGCTACCAGCATGCTCGCCCGGTGAAGACTTTCGAAAGTTCCTGCGTCCGTCCACCAGCCTTGGAGCAAGGCGTGGGTGAGATCCCCACGTTTCAGGTACATGTTGTTTACATCGGTAATTTCAAGTTCTCCACGTTCGCTTGGGCTCAGTTGGTTGCACATCGTGAAAACATCAGCGTCGTAGAAATACATGCCAGTCACAGCAAAATGACTCGGTGGGTCCTGAGGTTTTTCAATGATTTCGGCGATCGAACCATTGGGATTGTCTTCAGTGAATCGAACCACGCCGAATCGCTCGGGATCTTCAACCTGCTTGAGCAAGACTTTTGCTCCGGTGCTCTGCGATCGGAAGGCATTTGCGGCCTCAGCGATAGATCCTTCAATGATGTTGTCACCAAGAATGACGCATGATTTTTCCCCATCACAGAAATCTTCCGCCAAACGGAGTGCGTCAGCAATCCCGCCTTCCCCTTCTTGGTAGGTGTATTCCAGATGTCGAATGCCAAGGTGCTTCCCGTTCCCAAGAAGTTTCAAGAAGTCGCCGGCGTGCTCTCCACCGGTCACAATCAAAATGTCGTCGATCCCAGCGGTCAGAAGAGTCCGAATGGGGTAATAGACCATTGGCTGGTCGTAGACCGGCATCAAGTGCTTATTGGTAACTCTGGTGATGGGTAAAAGGCGGCTGCCAAGCCCACCCGCCAAAATAATGCCTTTCATTGGGAGTATTCTCCAGACTCCATTGTAAACAGTTGAAGCTCATTCGATGCCAAGCACACAAAGCCAGCTGAGGGACCAATTCGCCGTCAGTCAAAGATGAATATTTGCCCTTTTTGAATAGGGGCACAATGGGTTCTGTGATCCAGAGCAAAGATTCTGAAGACTTCTTGACTTTTTGGGAAGACCCGAAATTCGAACCGCAAGGTTCACCACCTGACAACAGGTTCCCAGATGATTGCTGGTCACCTATCAGGGGTCAGTCATTAAACCCGGCTGGCTCGTCGATGGATGGCTTGCCGGAGCCGAATTCCGTACGTGGTGTTGACTGAGCATCGGATAATTTGACCAACAACTGGAAAGCGCGTGATAGATCGAAGAATGAGGTACATCATTGAGCGATCAGGCCACAAAACTCCTTCAAGTTTGGGAATCAGATCGATGTCAGGTTGAACATGACCTCGCCATTTATCCTGATACCGCTCTCGGTTACGCGTTTCAGAGGCAAATCGACCTGGTGTTGATGAACCATGGTGGACAATCACACTGTCGCCGCAGAGGCCAATCTCCCAGTTCAACTTTCTGGCCCTCAAGCAAAAATCAACATCTTCAAAGCCGTTGACGTACTGGTCGTCAAAGCCACGAAGTTCAATGAAGCATTTTCGAGAAACCAGGCAGCATGCAGCGGTAACCGCTTGCATGGTTCGATTCGACTGGACACCAGGTGTATTCACGGGAAGTCCCTCATAGAGGTGAGATGGTCGACCTTCATCATCAAACACAATTCCCGCATGATTTACCGTTCGTCTGTCGGGACTCACATGGATATTCCCAACGACGCCTAATGACACATTTGAATTTTGAGCGTGAGCAAGCAGTGGTTGCAGCCAATTCTCAGTCAGTTCCGTGTCGTTGTTCAGAAGGCAAAGCCAGTCGCCACGGGCAATCTGTGCCATACGGTTGTTGTTTTTGGCGAAATTGCCTTTCCCATTGCCACGCAGAACCTTGACAGAGTTGTCCCTTTCGTATTCTTCAAGTCGTGATTTTGTCAGGTCCACACTGCCATCGTCGAAGACAATGACTTCAAAATCTTCGTTTGGGCGCCAATGGGATGGCATGTGCTTGAAGAGCGTCCGAAGGCAAGTCTCTGTGAATTGCCAGCCATTCAGAACCGGGATGAGGATCGAGACTTCGATGATCAAATCATAATCTGAGGGACAAGCCTTGAGTTCATGAACTCAAATTCATATCTCCTCATGCAAGCATGGCTCGATCTGCTTTGGACGGCAGAAAAGTTCGGTATTTTTCATGTCGTTATCATCAGCCTGAAATGCGTATCAGCAGTGAGCCCTGAGTGCCGCTGGAGAGGGATTATCGATGAATCAAAATAATGTGACAATGCACATCCTCGGAATGCGGTGTGGTTCCTGTTCATCGAAAGTTAAATCCGCATTGCTTTCGGTCCATGGGGTTGATTCTGTTCAAGTCGACTTCCAAAAGAACATTGCCGTGGCAACAACGTTCTTAGAGGTTGATAAAGATCTGCTTCGTGGAGCGGTTGCTGCCGCCGGCGACTTCTCGGTTGAAGGTTTTGGGGAAGGTTGTGAATCAAGAGCCCACGCGCTTCCTGTTCAAACCACATGCTGTGTCTCTGACGAATCAGACGTCGACACTCCAAGTGAAAGTTTGTATCCCTTATTTTTGATTGTTGGATTCATTCTTGGGGTGACGCTTCTGATCGCTCAGTCAACTCAAGACTGGTCAATCGAATCCATGATGCGCCATTTCATGGCTGGATTTTTTCTGGTCTTCTCTTTCTTCAAACTCTTAAATCCTTCCGGATTTGTTTCGGCATTCAAAATGTACGACCCGCTGGCCAAAGTGATCCCTGGATGGGCTTGGGCGTATCCCATTGTGGAGCTTTTTCTTGGTGTTGCTTACCTCTTGGCATGGTTCCCAGCACTCACCAATATGTTGACTTTGTTTTTGATGGTGGTTGGTGGCGGGGGGGTGCTTCATGTGCTTCGTCAAAACAAGTCGATCCGCTGCGCATGCCTGGGAACGACCTTGAACCTTCCTATGACCAAAGTCACCCTCGTTGAAAATGGAACGATGGCGGCCATGGCGGCAGTGATGCTGCTTGGTTGTGGCGTCACGGGGGCAAGACCCCCATTTGAACAATTTGGGCTTCAAGATCTTCAAGGTCTTGAGATCACACTGATGTCGATTGATGGCGATCGCTATCCCACTAAATCGCCTTCAATTGGTGCAGATCTCTTGCACGGATGGACTGTTCTTCAAAGGTGTCCTCTGGATCATCATTCCCAGGCCCCACATGTTCTAGGAATTCTTGATCATGCAATGGCTCGAGGATCCCGAAGTGTTCCCGTTGATTGCTTCAACCCTCGTCACGCGATTCGAATCTCATCCGTGGAATCGGTAAAGGACTTTTTGATCTGCTTTCAATGTCGAAATTATATGGTGTGGGTGGATGGGGTGAGAATTGGTGGAGGCGATATAGCTGATGATTCGAAGGACACCATCAACCTCATCTTTGAATCAGATTGTCAACATTTCAGTTACCACTGATTTACTAGCGTATCCATGCAAGCATTGATGCTGTTTGTATGCCAATGTGCACATTGGTAAAAATCGCATCAATGCTTCCATTGATGCGGCGGTAAGAAGACTGGCAAGAAGGTAATTTTGCTCCCATTTTTTCTGCGTATCTGAGACTACGTTGCCAGAGGCATCATGTCCTCGGTCTTTGACTTCTCGGGTCATATTGCTTGCTTATCAGGTTACGGATTGACAAATTCATTTGGTGCCGGGACGCCAAAATAAAAGTCTTCTCGCCAATCGGTTCGTGCAATAGCGTCGACGTGCCCATCGACCCACAACGTGACCGAGCGATCGCCAATGTGCCGGAAGCATTCTTTCCAGTAATTGGTCCACTCTGGCATATCTAAGCCGTTGATGGTGCCGTCGCCGTTGGCGTCCCAGCAGTGGTCACCTGTCCCTTGGACACGGGCTTCCAAGTGAGATTGGCAGACCAGTGCCTTTGCAGGATATTTGAGGCCGCTCAACGCGCGGCCTTGACCGGCACGAGCGCCATTTCGATAAAAGAGACAGATCCGTCGACCACTTGGGTCGTCATACCATCCTTGGGGGGGCTGATTCGCAGGTGTACTTTTGTCGACCGCATTCAGGCCGAATGACAAATACCACTTGTCGATGCACGGGTTCGGTACCGCGGAAAATCCGTTAAAGCTGTTTTCCGGGTAGTCGCTTGGAATATCAGCGGTGTCAACATCCGCGTATTTCGTCATTGGGTCGTGCCAAGCCTCTTTGCCGATGCCAGTGAACTGTGACAATGGGAGCCCCCAGTACGCAGGCCCCGGTGCCGATTTGTAATCCCATGGCGTATTGCAGGTGGTGTTGTTTGGGTTGTCGATTGAATCACTGGTCAGCCAACGTCCCAGGTTGTACTTGTTGTCAATGAATCGGTCCTTGTTTTGATTTTGAAGCTTCCCTACCGCGGTGCCAATTTGACGAAGGTTTGACAAAGCTTCAGTGGTCTTTGCGTTGTCTCGAGCTCGACCCACTGCGGGAAGAAGCAGTCCTGAAAGGACCGCAATGACTCCAATGACCACCAGCAGTTCAACAATTGTGAACGCACGTTGACGTTGTGTGTTTCGCATAACAACACTCCAGAGGTCCTCATACGAGGGCCGAACAGCAGAGGTACGGGGGCATCATCAACACGACTTGTCCCCGATTTTCGTACATCGACATTCGGGACGGCGTGGCTTGACCGGGTCCCTACTTCTCTTTGAATTGCTTGCTTTTGGAGGGGCTTTCTTTATTGCCTGATTGGGTCATGGCTCGGATGAATTCCGCCGCTTTGGTGGGCTGGTCGGTATTGATCACGCCTGCTCCACACTTGAGCAGCGTTTCCCAAGCCTCGGGAGTGTCAGGTGCGGCCCAGAGGCGCAATAGCCGCCCCTCTGCGTTGACCCGTTGGCTGAGTCTTTTCAATCTCTTTTGCTGGTCGTTGTCCAGTGTTCCAAGGCCCGACCAACGAAAGGTGCTGCGGAATGATTGACTGGTGAGTGGTTTTTCAAAAATGCTTTGTGTGCCTCCAAGTCGTGAAGGGCGACCATCAACCCCACAGGGGGCGTCAGCTCGATCGGATCCAGATCCTGAAACTGCGACAACGATGCCGCCTGGTCCTTTGTGCGTGCCGCCAGGAGCTTTGAGCACATCTGCATACTCATTTAAAATTTGAGAGAGGGTTGGCTTGGTGGAGACCCAATCGGTCTTGAGGTCGACCAGCAAAATCAGTGCTCGATCGTCTTTCGGATACACGCGATCACGCGACCGAACAATCTCAGCCAAGGGCTTTAAGTACATCAGACTTAGGGTTCTTTCGGCAGTCAGTTCTCTTGGTCCGTGCCCCACCATGAGTTTGCCATCTTTGGCCAACACGTCAGCTTCGATGGAAAGGCAACCCGCCTCAATGGCTTCAAGGAGGGGGCGGCTCCGCCAGTAATCGTTGTGGGAATGCACCGGGACGGCGGTGTCTGCAGTCGGAGGAAGAAACAATGCGGCAATGAGAATAAGCATGGTTGAGCCTTACGATTTGTTTGGAAAATTCATTCAAGCCAGACCAGGTGCAAAACCACGTCGCATGGTGTTTTCAGTAACCACGCGTGGTTCTACAAACTGCAGCAAGTAGTCGCGGCCGCCAGCCTTGGATCCCACTCCACTCATGCCCGCTCCACCGAACGGTTGCCGTCCGACAATTGCCCCGGTGATATTTCGGTTGAGATACAGGTTGCCCACGCGGAAGTTTTGTCGAGCTTGCGACAGGTGGGCGGGTTTCCGGCTGTACACCCCGCCGGTCAAGCGATACCTACCGTCGTTGGCTATTTCTAACGCATGCTCAAAGTCTCGGGCTCGGATGATGCCCAGTACTGGACCGAAGATCTCTTCTTGCATGATCTTTGACTTTGGATCGTCCGTCACAAAAACGTGCGGCGCGACATATGACCGCCCGGGCATGAGTCCTTCGCCAGGAAGTTCCATACCCAAGACCAACTTGTTTTCTTCCTTGGCCACTTCAATGCGTTTATTGATCATGGCTGCGGCGTCTTCATCGATCACGGGCCCGATATCGGTGCTCGGCGATCTGGGGTCGCCAATGATGAGAGCTTCAGTGGCCCCAACAAAGCGCTCAATGAATTCATCCCATGTGTCTTCGACCACGATGCAGCGTGAGCACGCAGAGCACTTTTGGCCTTGGAAGCCAAACGCGCTCGCTCTTACGCCAAGTACTGCTTCGTCTAGGTCAGCGGAGGCGTCCACAATGGTTGCGTTTTTGCCCCCCATCTCGCAGACCACTTTTTTGACCTGGGTTTGATCCTCACTGGTCACGCCCGCGGATTCAATAATGTTCAGGCCAACAGCTTTGGATCCGGTGAAGGCAATCACCGCAACCCGCGGGTCGCGAACCAGTTGCACCCCAATCGTTTCTCCTCGCCCGGGCAAGAAGTGCAGCACGTCTTCTGGAGCCCCTGCTTCTCGAAGGGTGTCAAAAAGCAGACGAGCAATGCCGGTGGTCTGCTCCGCTGGCTTCATAATGACCGGGTTGCCGGTGACCAAAGCGGCCACGGACATGCCGCACAGGATGGCCAATGGAAAATTCCACGGTGCGATGACCACGCAGGGGCCACGGCCCTCATGGATCAAAGCATTGTGCTCTCCGACGTAACGCCCTAGACGCTGTTCTTCAAAGAGGTGGATGGCTTCACGGGCATAGAACTCGCAGAAGTCGATGGCTTCGCATGTTTCAGCGTCGGCATCCCGCCATCCTTTGCCATTTTCGTGGACGATCACCGACGTAAACTCGTCTCGCCGCGAACGTATGATCTCAGCGGCTTTCGTCAGAATCGCAGCGCGAACTCGTGGGTCCTCATCGCGCCAGCGGGGGAATGCGGCATGAGCGGCTGCGAGGGCTTGTTCAGCGTCTGATTCGGTCGCGTCTACAGGTTGTTTGGGGACGCTTGTCGTCTCAATGGCTTTGGTGAATTCTTCGCGGACGGAAGCGTGGGAGAAATCGCGGAGGGGCTCATTGACATATGGTCGACCGTTGCCAACGCCCTCGACGCCTTGGGTCAGTTGGTGCCGTTCAGGGGCTTCCGCCAAAAGTACTTCGCCCGGATCAGGGGTATTGCTGGAGCCGTGGGGTGAAGCCAGCAAAAGGTTCGGGTCTGGTTTTTCAGATCCAGCCGCGAGCAGCCAGGATTCATTGGAAGTGTTCTCAAGCAGTCGCCGTACAAGGTATGCCATGCCGGGAATCATTTGGCCTACAGGAACGTATTCGCGGAGCCGCAAACCTTCTTCGATACTGGCGGCCTTCAGTTCGTCGGCCATGCCGTAAAGCATTTGCAATTCAAGTGCAGATTCGGGAAGCCCAAGGTGTTCGCATGATGCCAAGGCAAAACCAATGGATCTCGCATTGTGGGAACCCAAGGCCAATTTGATTCCCCCTTCGTTCGTAGAGCGGGGGGTTGATTGAAGGAACTGCCAGGCCATACGCTCGAAGCAGGCATCGCTGTCTTGCTTTCGGCTCCATACGGGGACTGGCCAGCCCATTTCTTCGGCGTGGATTGTTTCATAATCCCAGTACGCCCCTTTTACCAAACGTACTGTGAGCCGACGTCCGGTGGCTTTGGCCCAATCGATCATGCTCTGGGCGTCTTCCGGACCCGATCGGAGGTACGCCTGCATGGCCATCCCGGCGGGGAAGTCTTCCAGCTCGCACGCTCGCCGCACCAATTCCAAAGTCAGGTCTTTGGATTCGTGTGACTCCATGTCGAAATTGATGAGTACGTTGTGCTTGGCCGCCGCCTGCAAGATGGGGCGCATTTTGAAGAGCAGGTCGCGGATTGACCCTTCAGTGTCGATCGAATCAAGCGTCGCCGAAAGAGAACTGATTTTTACTGATACGTTCGCTCGCGGTACTGATTCGATGTGATCTTGGTCCAGACGATCGTTGGCTTGCCATGTCGAGGAAATACTGGCCAATCCTTCGATCATGTCTAGGTACCGTTGCAGGTACACATCAGCTTCTGCGTCGCGCACGCAAGCCTCACCCAAGAGGTCAACAGAGAAGCCAATTCCATTCTTCCAAAGTTTGCTGAGGCTCTTTTTGGCGCTTTCGGCATCAACCCCGGCAATGAACTGTTTGCCCATGGTCTCGACTTGACCTGTCACTGCCTTGCGGAAGACGCCTTTGGCCAGGCCGCCAGCCGAAACCGCGGTGCCCAGAAATGGCGGCAGCTTTACCCCTGGCTGGGTGAGATAGTCCATGAGGTGGTCGTGCACCGAGTCTGGAGTGTTTAGTCGAGGAATGACATCAACGAACCGGAAAAGTTGCACCTTGAACGCTTCATCTTTAAGCGTCCACTGCATGAGTTTGTCCTGCCAAAGACCGCTCGAGAGCAACCCGCCGCGATGGCGTTGGCTGGCATCCAGCATGCGAAGGCCATGTTGGGCGACCATCGCTTCTGATGGGCCTCCGCTGAGGCCACCCCCGGTGTTGACGGAGGCGGTGGCGGTTGGTTTTGATCGGCGAGAGAACAGACCCATGAGCATTCCACATCGGGCCACAAGGTGGCGCGGCTTTGACGTAAAAGTATAGGTTGAGCGTCTTTTCAGCCGTGGGCTTGCGCCAGGAGGACTTGGGCCAATCGGACGATTTGTTCCGTTGGGGCGTGACGAAGGAACAGACTTGGTTCAAGCATCTCCAGTTCAATGACGCACCAGCCATGATCTGGGTCTCGGAGCAGGTCAACCCGGGCATACGTCCATCCGCCAGGAGCCACGGAGAGGGCCCGTTCGGCAATCTCGAAGACCTCCTTTGGAGGGTTCCATGGCTCATCCTTTGCGCCAAAGTCGTCTTGCACGCGGTAGTCGCCCGGAACCGGGATTTTCCGAACGCCGTGTGAGGGGTGCCCCCCCCAAAACAGCACGGAACACTCTCCTTCGTTCATGACGGTGGGGCAGAACGGCTGAAGGAGAACTTCGTCGAAAGTTTCGAGCAGTTCAGCAGCGTGCAATCGTGCTTTGGGGAATTCGCTTGGTACAGCAAAGGGGAGCGTGCCGCTGGCTGTGGCCCCAATCGCGGGCTTTAGAAAAGCTCTCTCGCGTCCAAAGTCGGTGGCCCCGATCAAGTTGTCAATGGTTTTCGAGGTAAGCCAAATTGTGGGCATCGTGGGTACACCGGCGTCGGCCAAATCGCGTAAGTACCGTTTGTGCATGTTCCATCGCAACGTCGGGGCGGGGTTGCACAACTTTCCTTCGGCTTCGCGAGCGTCGAGCCAGCGGGCAAAGGCTGCTGGGTGCTCTTGATAGTCCCAGGTCAGCCGTGGGACCACGAGATCGAATGCCGTCCAGTCGAGTTGATCGGTCCAATTCGGGGTCTCTACAACGGCCCCGAGATCATGCAGGGCAGCGTGCAAACGGTGGTCATCCACCTCCCAATCGGGCAGGTTTCGGCACTTGGCTAGGGCCAAACGGGTCGTCATGCGTTCGAGGGTATCCTGTGCGGTCTTCTCTGACCGCCGTTTCTCTGGAGTGCTCGTGACTAATTCCCATGACATCCCTCGCGTCCCTGCTGGTGTCGAAGTCGTTCCTATTCTTGATTTCGGCTCCCAGTTTGTTCAATTGATTGCCCGCCGAGTGCGGGAAGCGGGTGCATTTAGCCTCTTGCTTGCCCCCGACACTCCGGTGGAAGTGCTCCGCGCACTTCAGCCGAAGGGCATCATCTTGTCTGGCGGCCCATCCAGTGTTGATGGCGACAACGCGCCGACGTGTGACCCTCGCATTCTGGAGATGGGGGTGCCGGTATTGGGCGTGTGCTACGGACTGCAACTGATGTGCAGCTTGCTCGGGGGCCGTGTGGTGCCTGCAGACAAACGTGAATACGGTCGAGCCAAGCTTGGCATACACGGACGCGGTGGCATGTTCCATGGCATTCCCTCCGACACCAGCGTCTGGATGAGCCACGGCGACCAGATTGTAGATCTCCCTGAAGGCTTCGAGGCCATTGCTTCCACGCCGACTTGTCCTTATGCCGCAGTGCGACATGCCGAAAGAAATTTGCACGGCGTGCAATTTCACCCTGAAGTAACCCACACTCCACACGGTGTCGAAATGCTTCGCAACTTTCTGTACGAAATTTGTGGTTGCGAGGGCACGTGGCGCATGAGCGACTTTGTTGAATCCGCAGCGGCTGAAGTTCGATCCAAAGTGCAAGGCTCCCGGGTGATCTGTGGTTTGTCTGGCGGTGTGGATTCATCGGTGGTGGCGGCGTTGTTGCATAAAGCGATTGGCAGCCAGTTGACCTGTATCTTCGTTGACAACGGTCTTCTTCGGAAAAATGAGCGAGACTTGGTCGAGACCACTTTTCGCGATCACTTTGATGTGGATCTTCGGGTGATCGACGCTTCGGAAGCATTCCTGAAGGATTTGGAGGGTGTTACCGAACCTCAAGAAAAGAGGCGGCGGATCGGCCACCGCTTTATTGAAGTCTTCAAAGAGGCCGCGGCCGAAGTTGAAGGCCCAGTGAAATTCCTTGCCCAGGGGACGTTGTATCCAGATGTGATTGAATCTGGACACGGCCATGCTGGTACCGCGGCCAATATCAAACTTCACCACAACGTCGGTGGCCTGCCTGAGGATCTTGGGTTTGAATTGGTCGAGCCTTTGCGAGACTTGTTCAAGGATGAAGTTCGCAAGCTGGGTGAGGTGCTCGGGGTGCCTGATCAGATTGTGTGGCGTCACCCGTTCCCCGGGCCAGGACTTGCGGTGCGAATCATTGGTGACATCACCAAGGATCGTTTGGACTTGCTTCGCGAATGCGATGAGATCTTCCTCGAGGAGATTGTCAGTGCAAACCTCTACCGAACCACCAGTCAAGTCTTCGCCGTATTGCTCCCTATTCAGTCAGTAGGAGTGATGGGCGATGGCAGGTCATATGAATCTGTGGTTGCGCTGCGTAGTGTGGAGTCACAAGACTTCATGACTGCAGACTGGTCGAGGCTGCCGTACGAAGTGCTGGCTGAAGCGAGCAGCCGGATCTCCAATGAGGTGAAGGGTGTGAACCGGGTCGTGTACGACATCAGTTCGAAGCCGCCGGCGACGATTGAGTGGGAATGATGATCAACATTTCAGTACTCACTTCCTCATTTTTTACCAATGGAGGCAGAGTTCTCAAGATGGTTAGCCTTAAATGAATCCCACTTTTCTCCTGGGAGTTGGAGCCCAGAAAGCTGGGACTACATGGTTGCATCGTGCCCTGAACAGGCAGCCTGAAGTTGATATGGGATTTGCGAAGGAGTACCACGTATGGGACGCAAAGTTTTCCAAGATTTGTGAAAACTTTAGGCTGTCCGTATTAAATTCAGAATCTGGTGGCCGAGCGCTTCGTAGATTAATGCAGCAGGATGAGGTCATCTATTGCAAGTATTTCAGAAGCCTCATTCGGGACGGCATTTTTGTTACAGGTGATATCACACCGTCATATTGTTGCTTAAAACCAAAGGATTTTAAGCACATAAA
>PAFA01000056.1 GCA_002700845.1 Phycisphaerae bacterium
AGCCGCTCTGGCCCTGATCCTGATCGGTGCACTCTGGATGGCCGGCCTCGTGTTCATTCCACGAAGGAACTGACCCAAAAAGCCCCATGCCCGCCTGACTCCACCCCCACTGGAGAAATCCAGCAGGAGTGGAGTTCCCGAAACAGGCTTGGGGACATTTCGCCATCGCGCCGCAAAAACCGGGCCCCGATCCTGAAAAGACACTAAAGTGCGTTGGCCCGGCAAACGATAAGCAACACGTGTGACGTGTAGGCGAGAAAGGTGGGCCATCGGGAATTAACCTCGACACCCAGAGAACCGCCACTGTCACACATGTAGACAGCACAACGTCACCTCCGCGGTGAGAGCCGGATGACCCCTTTAGAACCAGCACCGGATAGGCAGAACGATGAAGGCCCACGATGACAGCGAGCGCAGCAAGCTGATCTACAAAGTAGCCCCTACCCTACTGCTGGTCTGTGCCTCCTTCGTCCTGGTGGCATGGCCGCCCCTTGCGGCCCTGATGGAAGACGGAGTCCAAGGAGCTTTCAAGTTCTTTGCCAACGATAGTTTCTACTACCTTGCCATTGCCCAGAAATCGACGTCCATCGGCGGACTGACCTTCGACGGCGTCCATACCACCAATGGATTCCACCCTCTCTGGGCCTTCTACCTCCACTCCATCAAATCCCTCGTCGAGATGGATCAGGAGCAGTTGATCCTTTTTGCGGGAACATCCAGCCTGCTCCTCACTGCCACAGGCACAGCTTTCTTCAGCTGGGCGCTCTTCAGGATGACGAACCGCTTTGCCGTCGCCCTCCTGGCCTCCGTGCCCGGACTCTTCTACCTCTTCATGCCGCATTTCGGGAAGGAATTCGCAGCACAGTGGAACTTCGCGAATTCCATGGAATCGCCCCTCTCTGTCTTTCTCTTTGGTGGCCTCCTGCTCTTCCTGACCGGCGTACGCCAACAACAATCCGCTTTTCGCAGGCAAGACCTCGTCCTTCTTTCGGTGCTGTTATCCGCCCTGGTGTTGACCCGACTCGACGACGTCTTCCTACTGGTTCCTTTTGGTCTCTACGCATTCTTCTCCGGCGGATCCACCCGGGAACGGACCCAGCGCGCCCTCTCCTGCCTTGTGATCCCGACCCTCACTTTGAGCGCGTACCTGCTTTTCAATCAGGTCTATTCCGGCCACTTTCTTCCCATCAGCGGTATGGCGAAGACCGACCCGGGCCTGGCCTCCTTGAGAAACTCCTACGCCACCTATACGACACTCTTCCCATTCCTGGACTTCATGCGGGCCATCGATATGCGCGTCTGGAAATCAGAGGGGTGGAGGATCATCCAGATGCTCGTGCCTGCACTGCTGGCGGCTTTCTGGCTCTACCGATCCCGGCTGTCGTCCTCGGCCGGAGACTATGCCCTTCCCCGATCCCCGGATCAAAAGGTGGCTGTAATGTGTCTGGCCTCCTACGTGATCATGAAGAGCCTCTACAACTTCACGATGGTCGGTCTATGGAATCAGGGAAACTGGTATTACGTGATTTCCATCATGACCTCGAACCTCATCCTGGCTCTCTTCATCAGCGAAATACTGGACCGCGCCAGATCCACGCAGACAGAGACAGAACAGGGAACCTGGTCCTCTCGATACGCGAGTCTCTTCTCGGGCGCGGCTGCAATCCTGCTGGTCCTGCTCGTGGTGAATTCGGCCACCGATCAGAAGCGGAATGGGAAGAAGCATGTCCAGAACTATCAGTTCTGGATACAGAGGCACGAGGCCCAGTCCCTGATCAACAAGCACTGCCAGGACTGCGGAATCGTCTCCTTTGATGATGGCATCGTCGCCTTCTCGTTGAAGGACGTATCCACGATGAATGGCATCGGCCTCGCTCTCGACCCTGAAGCGAGTAATGCCTACAACCACGGCGAATTGCTCGATCTCGCCTGGCAGAGGGGGCACCAACTCCTGGTCACCGTCAACTACCGGATGGCTCCAAATGCGTACCGGCGAAACGAAGCCCTGCGCGCGCACCTCAGGCGCAATACACAGCTCAAAGGGCAGTCCCTGGACGACTGGATCTTCGAACTCGCCTTTGAGGTCCCGGGTACGGACGTGAACTTCATCCGGTTCTACCCCGCCCCTGACCGAAGCAGAACGGCCCAGCGACAAGGATGATTCCACCGCCGACTTCCCGGTGAATCAATCCAGGTGACCGACGTTGAACCGTTTCACCGCAAAGAACCCACCCAGCAGGAGGTCGCCATCCTGCAACAAGGTCGTGATTCCGCCCCAGGTATTCCAGATGACGCCGTCATCGGGAAAGCGCCAACGCGCCACAAGGTTCCCCGAATCCCAATCCACAGCCTGGTACTCGTAACGACCGCCCTCCTTGTGCGCCAGATAGGCAAGCCCGGTATGGGGCGAGACCGCGGGAGGCATCCAATCTGTATTGTCCGGATACGCAAGATACCAGCTCTCGACAAAGCGGTCTCCTTCCGGATCCCAATCGAATTTCTGCATTCCACGCGGCGGCTCCCGGGTCACACCCGACAGGAAGGCGTTCGGAAGGATATGGAGAACCCCTGGCACAGACGGTGTATCCGGATACGTCGAATCCAGGACGATCACCCCATAGCCCCAGACGGTCGGAGACGCTTCCACCGTAAGCGGGCTGTCCTTGATACGAATCTCATCCGCAATCCGTCGGGACCCTGTCCCTGGCTTCTGTTCGAAGTCATCGGGTATGCCGTCCCGCCAGAAAGCGACCAACTGGGAGCCTTCACGACTCCCATCCGCGATCAGGACCAGATGGTCTTCATCGTCACCAAATCCCATCAAGGTCGGACTGGTCCCCGAGCCATGAGAAGCGGCCCCCCGAGAGACCGCCTCCCCCTCCGGCATCACATCGTACGGACTCTTCCAGCCGCCCTTGTCCTCCTCCAGGGAAAGACGTTCACCGTCCCACGCGACGCCGTACATATGCTTCGAGGTCACGACATAGATCCGCTTCTCGTCGGCCGCGATCGAGTTCTCCACATGCTCATCGGGGAAGAGAAGGTAGTCGCGGAGGTTCAACTCCCGATCGAAGACCAGGAGGCCTCCAGAAGAAGCCGCCACAATGAAACCGTCGTACGTCATGGTCAGCCCCATGATGCGTCCGATATACCCCTGGGCCTCAGACGGAAGCTCGTCTCTTACATCCACGTGCTTGATCGCTCGGAGAGGCTCCGCAATCTCGTTATCATCAAAAGACTTGAGCAACCGCGTCCAGCCGTAACTCGTATAGTGATAGCCATCCCTGTCGATGACTCCGTAAGCACCGTTCGGCAGCCCCCACATCTCCAGAGGCACGAACATCCACAAGGAACGAAACAAGAGTCCCCAATCCGACCCGCTCCGACGACTCTCATCAATTCCTTCCATGACATCCGCAATCTTCTCCGGAGTCACATCCGAGAAGTCAGAGACTTCGGGGTACGCCAGCGTAGAAACCCACTCGAAGGCCTCACCGGTCGCTCGAATCTTCACGAGTCCGTTGGCCGCACCCGCAATCACCGTCGTCTCCCCGTCAACCTCCTTGACGATCGGAGCCGAGCACCAGGCAACCGGTACCGTCTTAGCGTCTTGGGCTTCAAGATCCTTGCCCCGAGTCGGCCCACGCTCGGTGGAGAGGTCGGTTTGCCCGGGGTTGTGATGCGAGATCGGATAGGGCCCTTCCGCAAGCCATGGATTTTTCAGCGGGAGTTCGATCTGTCGGCCTCCCGGGCCAACCCGACCGGGAGGCTCCTCGATGCAGACAGAATCGCACGTCAACTCAGCCCAACTCGAATCGCCTGGGTCGGAATCAGGGGAACACCCCACCAGGAAAAACAAGCAAAGGGAGGAATGGATGATTCCCCACTTGATCAGGGACACGCGCATGCATTGGATCACTCCCACCCCCCCGAAAAGACAGCAACTTTCCTTCCCGAAACAGTAACAGCCATCACACCCAGACCACATAGGCCGGGTGGATGGAGCCACCCCCCACCAGGAGAAGTCGATTCGGGATGGCGCGCCCCCTGCCTTCGTTCCTTACGGGCAGATCGCTCTTGCGGCCCTCGCGTTCTCTGCCGATACTTGCAGCGTTCTCCGAGCCATGTGTTTTCAAGGCCGTCGGAGAGCCAACAATCATGAGTGGTACAAACTCAAGAGGGGAGAATCGTGAAAAATCGAAAAACCAAGAGAGGCCTGCTGGCCGCCGCTCCCGCCGCGGTCGCACTTCTGTCACTCTCCGGTATGGCCGAGGCCACTCCGGCTGACCTTGAGACGGAACGACTCGACTCAACCGTAACCCTGGCCGGAAACGGAGCCGAGGGAAGTTGCAAGGACGGTGACTGCAAGGATGGCGATTGCAAAGACGGTGATTGCAAGGATGGCGATTGCAAAGACGGTGACTGCAAAGGCGGAAGCCTGGCCTGAGCCCCGGTAGTCCATGGGCTCGCGGTCTTGCGCCACCTCGATCCAGGGGCGAACGACCGCGAGCCGAGCCCTCCTCATGCACGCAGAGACTGAATCCATGAGCCCGCCGGTAGGCCTCGGTTTCCGCCGAGATCTCGCCGAGTCGATATTGGGCGCACCCACGAGCAGCTTCGATTTCATGGAAGTGGCTCCTGAAAACTTCCTGGGCTTCGGCGGTCAACGAAGAAGACTCCTGGCTCGCCTCCAGGATAGATGGCCCATCCTCGCTCATGGCCTGGCCCTGTCCCTGGGCGGCCACGACCCATGGGACTCGAGTCACCTCGACGAACTCGCGGCCTTCATGGAAGAGATCGAAACACCCCACTACTCGGATCACCTGTGCCTTTCGTCGGCCCAAGGCAGCCATAGCCACGAACTGCTTCCGCTGCCCCTGACCCGGGAAAAAGCCCGACACCTGGCCGACCGGATACGAGAGATCTCCGGCACCATGCCCATCCCCTTCGCGGTCGAGAACATCTCCGCGTATGGACGATGGCCCGAGGACGAACTCACCGAAGCCGACTTCGTCACGGAGGTGATTGAGCGAGCCGACTGCGGACTCCTGCTGGACGTCAACAATCTCTTCGTAAACGCAAGCAACTTCGGTTTTCAGGCCGAGGAGATGCTGGACCGCATGCCCCTGGAGGCCACGGTCCAGATCCATATCGCAGGACACACCCTCCGTCAGGACGGCTTGCGCATCGACACTCACGCAGAACCCATTCTTGACGACGTCTACTCTCTTCTTCGCCGGGCTCTGCCCAGGACCGGCCCCGTCCCCATCCTCCTGGAAAGGGACGATCACTTCCCCCCCCTGTCGGAACTCCTGGAAGAAGTGGAAGCGATTCGGAAAATCGGACGAGAGGTCTTCCATGAAGACCGATGACCTCGTCCGCTTTACCTTCGCAAAGGAGCCTGTCCCAGTGTCCCTGGAACGGGCGGACCTGTATCGGAAGCTGACCCGGAGTATCCATCACGACATACTTCGCATCGCATTTCCGAGAACCCTGGAGCTATTGGGAAGCGAGGCGATGGGCGCGTCGATCGACCAATTCCTGGAAGAAGGCGGGCCTGGCACGTTGCAGTACCCCCGCGTCCCGGACGACTTCATCGAGTGGGCGACCGAAAGCCAACACCCACAAGCCGACCTTCTCGACTACGAAAGAGCGACGGTTCGTGCAGAACGTCACCCGGCCGAAATCGATCACAGAAAGGCCCCTTCCCCCGCCGAACCGATGGCCTTGAACCCGACCCTCCAGGTCTCAAGCCACTTCCGACCGGTACACGAGATTTCTCCCGACAACCCCGACCCTCCTATTGAGACAAATCCGCGGGTCTACCTCGCCTGGCGCTGTCCGATCACGGACACCGTCGCCAGACAGCGCGTCGGTCTGGTGATCGGCCGATGTCTCGGCCTCATCGGAACGCAGGCCTTGACCCGGGAGGAATGGATCCAGGAAGCCCTCGATACGGAAACCGGAAACGACCCCGAATCCCTCCGAAGTGCGCTTCTTGAAACCCATCGGGATCTCGTAAGCCGAAGCGGACTCTTCTCTGCTGAATAGGGCTGAATAAGGCTGAATAAGCACGAAGCATGCGTCGCCGGGTAGAGGGTCAGCGCAAGAGACCGACTCGCATCACGATGCCCGCCCCATCCGGCCTGAAGAACAGGAAAGTCCCTCGATCCCTCCTTCCCCAGACCTTCTTGATCTTGACGAGAGCCAGATAGGCTACTTTTCTCATCGCCATTCCTCCTTTGATTCGCCACCGATGGTCTCGAGCCGCTCCCTCTCCATTCTTGAAACGGAAGAGGCCACTCCCGAAGATTCCAGAAGCCATACTCACAACCAATGCAGCCTTCCACCGACACACAGCTGACATCAAGGGACTCCGCCAGATCCCGAACGGGTCGAGTCGGACTGATCCGGAGATCGCTCCCCGGGCTCGTTTTCCTGTTGGCTTTCGTGAGCCTCGCCCATGCGGGTACACAGCAAAGCCCAAACCAATACCCTTCGCCCACGGTGAAGAACCCGGCCGCCAAGGGCGTCTTCGAATCCTACGAATGGGAAAAGAACAAGCTGAGCGGGGGCTGGGCGGGCATTCGCAGCAAGATGGCCGAATACGGTCTGGCCATCGATATCCAATATGCCGCGGTCGTGATGCAGAACACACACGGCGGATTCGACTCCGGCATGGTCGGAGGAGGCCCCCTGGGCGTCACCGCCACGGTCGATACCGAAAACCTGCTCGGTCTCAAAGGGGGGACCCTCTTCTTCGATTGGGAGTTCTACAACTGGTACAACCAACGATATGCCCCGGGAGACACATTCGATCCCACCGGGTCGTACGTCGGAGCCAATACAAACTTCATTGATAGCGACCAATCCACGCTCAACCAGATCGCGCAACTCTACTACCGACAAGCCTTCCTCGATGATCAACTGGCCCTCACTTTCGGCAAGATGGATGCCAATGCCCCCTTTTCCTCGATCCAGGCCGCCGGGGCCTTCCAGAACAGCATCGCCATGTACACATCCACCCTCAATGCATTCATTCCAACCTATCCCAACGAATCCACAGGCTTGATGGGAGAGATCGGGAACTCCGATTCCATCAAACTCAAACTCGGATGGTTCGACGGAACCAGCGCCGCGTATGATCCATCCACGGGTACCACGGGACCCTCCACCGGAGCGCGCGGACCGGAAACCTTCTTCCACAACGACGGACACTGGTGGCTGGTGGCCCAGATGGACTTGGCGTGGACATTGAAAGGAGAACTCCCGGGCAACGTGGGACTCGGCGCCTGGCTGCAAACCGGTCGAGTGGCCACCGGCGGCTTCGATCAGGCGGGCGTCACCGACGTACCCGGCTGGTATATCCAGTGGGAGCAGACGCTGTGGACCCTGAACGCCGACCTCGCCCAGAATGGAGGTGGACTGGTCTTCTTCGGACAGTTCGGGTGGAGCGACCCGGACAAGAATCCCGTTCACTGGTCTCTCATGGCGGGGCTTTCCGCCACGGGATTCCTATCGAAGCGACCGGCCGACTCGATCGGGATCATGTTTGCCTACTCCCGGTTCACGGAGAACCCCGGGATCTATCAATCCACCCGGCGCGACGGATCCCCGGGGCCCACAGGCGGAGCCGAATCCTCCTTGGAGGCCTACTACATCGCCCAGTGGAGCTCCTGGTCCTATCTCCAACCCGGGCTGATGTGGATCCACACACCCGGAGCAGGAGATCCCGCCCCCCTCAAGGATGACGTCCTTATGTATGTGGTCGTCGGCGTCGACTTCTGACACCCAACTCGGCACACGCAGTGGGGCGACTTCTTGGAATCCACCGTCTTCAGCCTCGACGCGCTCCCGGATCAGGCCCGATAGCGGAATTCCCGAGCCATTCCCGATGCCAGGTGGTAGAGATTGTGGCAATGGAAGAACCAGTGGCCGGGATTGTCTGCGGTGAATTCGAAGTCGACCTTCTCACCCGGCCCCACAATGGCGGTGTCCTTCATCGGCGCCATCGTATCATCCCAGTCTCCCGGTCGGCGCAAGAGCCGGAAAAAGTGACCGTGCAGATGCATCGGGTGATACATCATGGTTGAATTGGTCATGCGAACGCGAACCCGGTCCCCGTACTCGATCCACAGCGGCTCCGCCTTTCCGTCAGGCGAGAACAACTCCGGGTAGTACTGCCCATTGAGAGACCACAGGTACTTGTCCATCACTCCGCCCAGCTCAATATCGAAGGTCTTCACGGACCCCTTCGGCAAGGTCGTCGGATAGGGAGATCTCAAGGAAGCGTAGTCCGCGGAACCGATGGCCCGCCCATTGAAATCGGGGCTTTTGCGCGACGCTCGCGCCGGAACATCCCGCGTGTGGACCACCCCCACCGCTTGCCGGGTCGAGCCCAGCGCCGCCGCATGAAGGGTGAAGCTGCCTGACTCCTTGAGGGTCACCAGGAAGTCATACCGTTCCGCTGTGCCGATGACGATATTTTGACCCCGAACCGGTTCCACAGGCTGCCCGTCGGCCGCGATCAATTCCAATTCATGGCCTTCCAGAGCCACCCTGAAAAACGTCGCCGTCGACCCATTGATCAAACGGAACCGGATACGCTCGCCCTTTCGAGCCTCCAGGGTCCACGGATCTTTTTCAGATTTCCCATTCAAGAGATACCCCGGATAGTTGACGTCGATATTGAATGGCTTCTCGCCCGGAAAGGGATACGCGCCTGAGGTCGGGGGCTTGGCGGCCGCGGTCTCCGGTATCTCCCCCCTGAATTGCGGAATCATCTTGTATGGAGATTGATTGAGCCAATCCGAGAGAAAGACCACCGCCTCACGATCGTAGGAGTGGGGTTCGTTGCGGGCTTCGATGATCAATGGCCCGCTCAAACCGGTCTGCTCCTGAAGCCCATAATGGGAGTGGTACCAATACGTGCCGGATTGGAGGAGAGGGTATTCGTAGTAGACGGATTGCCCCGGGCCGATCGGATATTGGGTCAGCTCAGGAACCCCATCCATGTAATTCGGCACGATCATCCCATGCCAATGCACGGTGGTCGGCTCGGAGAGACGGTTCTCCACCAGGACCTGGAACCGCTCTCCCTCACGAAATCGCAACTCCGGCCCAGGCAACTGCCCGTTTACCACGGTCACCGGTGTATCCACTCCCAGAGGAGCCATGGTTTCGTCCGTGATGGAAAGTACCGCGGATGGCTTCGTCTGTGCCGGCGGCTCGCTCTGCGGGCCCGCTTCCGACTCGACTCGCTGAGAGTCCCCCAAAGCACGCCCTGCATGAGACAAAGCCAGGGGAAGTGCGGCGCCCGCGACAATCACACCCCGCCTTGAAATCCGGGGACCCTTGGAATCCATTCCATCTCCTTTGTGCGGTGTTTTCACGAAAACCCACGAACGCAATAAAGCGGCCTAGAGTGAAAGAATCACGCCTCGATCAGGCTCTGTCCGGCCCTCCAGCATCTGGACGTAGGCTTCCTCCAGAGCCGATTGGCCCTGCATCTCCGAAAGCTGCAGCCAGGGCCGACAGCGTTCGAGAAAGGAAAGCCAGGCTTCTTCTTGCCGAGACGCGAGTTTCGCTGCGCCCCACTCTGCGAGACGTTTTTCCACCTGGGTGGGCGCAAAGAAGAACTCAGGCTTGGCCCCGGGGAGATCCTCCTCGCCCGGCGCGCCTTCCCAATGGGTGAGACCAACCTGACATTGGTATTTCAGGGATTCCGTCAGATGGCGGTGAAGGCGGGTATTGACTGCTCCATTCCCAGACATATCGACGATGGTCGTCGGCACCGAGGCATCGAGCGCCTCGGTTTCTTCATAGGTCAAGACCTCGTCATAGCAACCGAGGCCTTCGGTGAACTCACGATTGACCGAAGAAGTAAAACCGATTACCCGAGGCCGCGACGTTTCACGCGTTGACAAGCAGTGCGCCAGGCTGAACCCCGTCTTGCTTGAGGCACTCAGGATGGCCACCGCGTCACTCTCGAAGAAGGCATTGTCGCCCAGGAAGTCATCGATCAACCAGCCAGTGAGGAACAGGACGCGAAGCAGCATCATCCAGGCCTCGTCGTCTGCATTTCCCCCATCGGGCAATCGCTCATATCGGTTATAGATCGGCGGAAGCGAGGCCCTGTGCTCGGCCACATCTACGAACCCACCCGCACTGAAGCTTCCGGCCTCCACGTCCAGGGTCTGTGACATCGGGAAATAACCGAAGTAGCGCTCGCTTGACTCGACTCCCTCGACATTCGACTCGACGACGCGGCCGACTCCCCAGACCGGAATCCGACCCCATTCCCCTTCGGCCGGAAAGAAGTTCCAATACCCGATCATGTCTCCCGCTACCCCGTATGTGATGTTGTTGGCCGTCAACGCAAAGCGCTCGATGGCAAGGCGCACCCGCCCCGGAGCCAATGCCCCCGCATCCTTGGAGACAAAGCGCGTTCGACGAAGATTGGATCGATCCACCTGGAAATGTACGGAGTCCATGATTTTCCCCTTCTGGAAGGAAGCCGATGATAGTCAATTAGGGGATCCGGTTCGAAAAAGATCCCGGCTCCCAGGCACCGGGAATCCACCCCTGGGACGCGGCGCCGCCCCCCTTACAGGCGCTGGCGCATCTCGGAACCGATGAATTCGAATCCGTATTTCTCATAGAAACCGCGATTCTTCTCGGTTTCCGGCATGAGGTAGAGGCCGAATTCCACGCATCCTCTTTGCCGAGCCTTTTCGACCGCGGCCTCCACAAGCAGCCCGCCTACATTTTTTCCGCGGGCTGCCGGATCTACGATCAGCTCTTCCAGCTGCGCATATTCACCGGCATAACGAATCGCAAGATTGCAGGACACCGTCGCTACGCCCAGAATCAAGCCGGCTTCATCGGCCACGAGAATCTCACCGCGAGCTCTTGAAAGAAGAGCCTGGAAAGTGACCGACCAGCCGGGCGAAGCCGACTCTCCCGTCAGAGCCGAAACCATCTCCAGGCATCGAGCCTCATCCTCCCGTCTCGCACTGCGAATCTCAACCGACATCGTCCCTCCCCTGATCTCGTCTCCATCTGTCGAAAGCCACTGATCCGTTTCCCGCCTCTCAGACCTCGATCCTTCTCGAGTCAAAAACCAGGCCGCCCCCAGCTATTCTTCCAATGGCTGGGTGGCGAGCAGACGCGTGCGCTTCAAAGCAGCCGCTCGATGGATGTGGGCGGCTCGATACCGAGGAAGCGCGAGCATCGTCATCATGGCGGCGGGCGACGGATACACCGCAATGGCGACCTGATCCCAA